>JBPXJX010000067.1:0-5279 GCA_051715525.1 Bacteroidales bacterium | reverse complement strand
TTTAAAGTATAAACTATTACCACTCGCCTTTATAGGCATTTTAGCGTTTACTTCTTGCGGAAAAAAAAGCACTGGAAGTCAAACAGGAAATGAATCAGCAACAACTGGTTGGACATATAACGACCCTAACTCAGGTGGTTTTGAGGTTGTTACAGACTACCAACCCACAGGTGGACCAGGCTTGGTATTCGTTGAAGGTGGTACCTTTATCATGGGACGTGTTGAGCAGGATTTAATGTACGACTGGAATAGCGTACCACGGAGGGTTACTGTTGCATCATTTTACATGGATGAAACCGAGGTTCGAAATGTTGACTGGAGAGAGTACCTTTATTGGTTAAGAAGAGTTTACACCTCTTATCCTCAAGTGTATCGTAATGCAAGACCCGATACCTTAGTATGGAGAACACCAATGGGTTACAATGAACCTTTCGTAACTAACTATTTCAGACACCCTGCATATAACGAGTACCCTGTTGTTGGTATTAGCTGGTTACAAGCTAGCGACTACTGCCTATGGCGTACCGACAGGGTAAACGAGATGCTTCTAGTTAATAATGGCATTCTTGAACTTGAACTTAACCAAAAGGATGATGATAATTTTAATACTGATGCTTATTTAGCAAATCAGTATACTGGTACAGTTAAGAAAAACCTTCCTAGCCTAAAGCCAGATCAACCCGAAGGTCGTCAGGTTATGTTTGAAGATGGTATTCTTCTTCCAAAATATCGTTTACCCCTTGAGGCAGAATGGGAATTTGCTGCATTAGGCTTAATCGGTAATACATATGAAGAACGTATGGTTGAACGTAAAATTTACCCATGGAATGGTCATACTATCAGGAATCCTGATATGAAAAACAGAGGTCAAATGATGGCCAACTTCGTTCGTAGCCGTGGTGACTATATGGGTACTGCAGGTGCGCTTAACGATAACAACCCAATTCCTGGTGAGGTTAAATCTTACTGGCCAAACGATTACGGCCTATATTGCATGGCTGGTAACGTAAACGAGTGGGTTATGGATGTTTATCGTCCCTTAACTTCCGAAAACAGCGATGAATTCCGCCCATATCGTGGTAATGTTTTTAAAACTATTGTTACCAACGATGACGGAACTTATGCTAAAAAAGATAGTTTAGGTCGTTTAAAATATCGCGATGTTACCGAGGAAGAAGCTGCGAATAGAAGAAACTACAACAAGTCTTATTACATCAACTATAAAGATGGGGATTTGGCATCAAGCACCACCTTCTCTGAGGAATCAAAAGAAAACTCTTCAAATAGGATGTACTACCAAGGCGAATCAAAACGCCAAGATAGAGCTAATGATGGTATGACAACCCTTATTAACGACCATGTTAGAGTTTACAAAGGTGGCGGTTGGAGAGATAGAGCATATTGGTTAAGCCCAGGTACACGTCGTTTTCTTGACGAGGCTTCTTCAACAAACGATATTGGTTTCCGTTGTGCTATGGAGGCAGTAGGAAAACAAGCAGCAGTTGATAGATAATATTAGCAATATAATGATATTGGAAACCTCATTTTTAATGAGGTTTCCTTTTTTAAAAGCATATGATAACAATTGAGGACTTATATCAACTTTACAAAAAGAATCCATTAATTACTACAGATAGTCGGAATGTAATTAAAGGCTCAATTTTCTTTGCTTTAAAGGGTGAATCCTTTGATGGAAACGCATTTGCAGTTGAGGCAATCAATCAAGGTTGCGCTATTGCCATTGTTGATGATATAAATATTGTCAACGAAAAGTGTTACCATGTAAATAATGTATTGGCCGCTTTACAAAACTTGGCACATTTACACAGAATCATACTTGGCTTAAGAGTAATTGGCATTACGGGTTCAAATGGCAAAACAACAACTAAAGAGCTGATAAACTCAGTATTAGCCCAAAAGTTTAAAGTTTTTGCAACAAAGGGAAATCTTAATAATCATATTGGTGTCCCACTTACACTTCTCTCACTAACAAAAGATATAAATATTGCAATAGTTGAAATGGGGGCTAATCATCCTGGCGAAATAGCCATTCTTTCGTCAATAGCTGAGCCCGATTACGGAATAATTACCAATATTGGTAAAGCGCACCTCGGAGGTTTTGGATCTTTTGAAGGGGTTATAAAAACAAAGGGTGAGCTATATAAACACATTGCCGAGAATAATGGTTGCGTGCTTTACAATCCTGATAATGAAATCCTAAAAGATTTAATAAAAAAGTATAAGCTAGAAGATAAATCAGTGCCTTACGGAATTGGTTTAGCAAAAGCAGAAATAAACAAAAAAGCAAACACATTTCTTTGCATCGATCTCGTTCTTGATGATGAAAAAAACACCCCATTAACTATAAATACAAATTTAGTTGGTTCATACAATTTCGAAAATGTTATGGCTGCAATTACTGTTGGGTTGTTTATGAACGCACCAATTGAGTCAATCAAATTTGCATTGGAGAATTATACCCCTTCCAATAGTCGTTCTCAATTAGTAAAAACAGCAAAGAATGAGGTTATCCTTGATGCTTATAATGCAAATCCATCGAGCATGGAGGTTGCAATAAAGAACTTTACCTCATTTGAAAACAGGAACAAGGCACTCATAATTGGAGAGATGCTTGAGCTTGGAGAGTATTCTGAATTTGAACATCAGCGAATTGCCGAGTTGGCAAAAACATCAGGGTTTAATAAAGTCATTTTTATTGGACAAAACTTTGAAAAATTCTCGCAAGATGCGCTATACTTCAAAGACTCAAGAACCTGTGCGAACTACTTGGCTGAAAATCAACTAACAAACTCAATTGTATTGCTTAAAGGATCAAGAGGAGTTAAACTTGAAACCGTAATGGAGCAATTGTAAAATGAACCTTTTTCAATTGAACGAGTTTACTTTAGTAAGATTAATTAATTAACAAAAGAATATATAAATCTAAAGATGGCAAGAATTAACAGCATGTTGATGGATCCCATTGTAGGGAAATTAATGGGATTACGTTACAAATCGCACCCCTGGCACGGAATTGATATTGGAGATGAAGCTCCAGAGGTTGTTTCATGTTTTATCGAAGTTGTACCTACCGATACTGTAAAGTATGAAGTTGACAAGGTTTCAGGTTATTTAAGACTTGACAGACCACAAAAGTATTCGAATGTAGTACCTGCGCTTTACGGTTTTTTACCACAAACATACTCAGGTGATAAGGTAGCTGAGTTATCTCGTGAAAAAACTGGCAACGAAGGAATTAAAGGGGATAATGATCCATTAGATATTTGTATTTTAACCGAGAAAGATATTACCCATGGCGATATCATTGTTAGAGCTAGACCTATAGGTGGATTTAGAATGATTGACAATGATGAGGCCGATGATAAGATAATTGCGGTACTCAATAAAGATGCTGTTTATGGCAACTATAAAGATATTAATGACTGCCCACCGCTAGTTATCGATAGGCTTAAGCACTATTTTTTAACTTACAAGGATCTTCCTGGAGAAAAAAGAAGGTGTGAGATTACGCATATCTATGGTATTGAGGAAGCACATGACTTAATACGACGATCAATGGAGGACTACTCCGACAGGTTTAACAACCTTGAGTCGATGTTAAAAATTTAGATATTACTTTTCTAAATAAGGAATAAGCCTATAGCTCGCTATAGGCTTTCTTTTTTAGAATAAAAAAAATAAAAATAATTGAATTTCCAAGAATTTGTTTATCCTTTCGAGGGTTTGCTCGCTTAATGGCTTTACGCTTCTTCTTTATTATACCGAGGTTACTCCAAAAAGTCATATGCGAATGGAATACTGCTTTAAAGAACCCAAATTTCCCATTTATTAAGTAAGCAAGAGCTGAAATTCCATCTAAAATAAGCCTGATAGGAAATACTATAATAATTCTTCGCTTTGGTAAATTCTTAAAAAGCATATAAAGGCTATTGCGATAGTTGTAATAAAGCTTGCGAGGGTTGTTGTTCGGTAATGTTCCTCCTCCAACATGATATACTTTTGATGACGGTATACACCAAATAGAATACCCTAAATTCTTTGCCCTCCAGCAAAGATCAATCTCCTCCATATGGGCAAAAAAATCGTCATCGAGGCCGCCAGCCTCCCAATAAACCTTTGAACGAATGAATAGGCAAGCACCACTTGCCCAGAAGATCTCTAAAGCAGAATCGTACTGCCCTCTATCCTCCTCTATGCTCGACAAAATTCGACCCCGACAAAATGGATACCCGAAAAAATCAATGAAACCGCCCGCCGCACCTGCATATTCAAAACGTGTTGGATTGTTATAGTCCATTATTTTTGGCATGCAAGCACCAGCCGTAGGGTTTGAATCCAAAAACTGAATCATGGGATCTAACCAACCATGAGGTACATCAACATCAGAGTTAAGCAAAACGTAATACTCAGCCTCAATCTGTTTTAAAGCAAGGTTATAGCCCTTGGCAAAGCCGTAGTTAGCATCTAGTTGAATTATTCTAGCACCAGTATGATTCTCTCTAATATATTCAATTGAATTATCAGTCGATCCGTTATCAGCAACAATAACCTCAACCCCTTCAATGGAAGAGCACTTAATTACATTGGGCAAAAATTTTTCAAGAAAACCTTTACCATTCCAATTCAAAATAACAATAGCTACTTTATGCATGGTTTAATAGTTTTGTCTCTCTATCTTGTTGCCAACTCGTTTATATTTCCATCTTCGATGTGACCAAAGCCAAAACTCAGGGGATTCATGGATTAGTCGTTCAAGTGCTTTAACCTGCATCTCTGTTATCTCGTAGGGTTTGGTTTCCTTTGGATTTTCACAAAGCAATTCAATATCAACCTCATAACTACCTCTTGCAACCTTTCGCATATTACAGAAGAAAACGGGCTGATTGGTTTTAATTGCAATTTTTTCAACGCCAAGAAATACGGGAGTATCTTGATTTAGAAAAGTTGTCCAATGCTTAATTTCAGGTTCTGCCGGAGCTTGATCGCTAATCAATCCAAGAAAAAAGAGTTTATTCTGCTGATGGAAAGAAATGACAGTTCGCAATGTATCTTGCATTGGAACAGCAACTGCACCATACTTCTCGCGAAAGTTATTGAGAAACTTCTCCATTCGCTTATCCTCTAATGGCTTGTAAACACCAAGCACCTTATGCTCTAGGTAGTACCCAAATAGGTTTAGCATTTCCCAATTGCAGTAGTGGCCAGTAACAACAATTACACTTTTCCCTTTAGGATAATAATCTCTTAGTATATCGATG
>JBPXJX010000066.1:0-8490 GCA_051715525.1 Bacteroidales bacterium | reverse complement strand
TTTACACCGAAAAAACAATCCTCTTTAAGGATTAGCAACTTGCTTAATGAATTATACATTTGCAATGTAAAATAAACACGAATGGATGTCAATAGTTTGTATAAAGAATGTAAATGCTGCCCTCATAATTGTGGGATTGATAGGGCCTCGGGTAAGGTTGGCGTTTGTAAAACAGACGGAAACCCTTTAGTTGCAAGCGTCTTTTTGCACAAAGGAGAGGAACCAGTTATTTCAGGTGAGAAAGGAATATGCAATGTTTTCTTTGCTCATTGTAACTTGCAGTGCATTTACTGTCAGAATTACCAGATAAGCCAAAATTTAAATGACGATAAGAAATGGAGAAAAAGCATAGATGAAGTTGTTGATGATATAGTTGTATTTTTAAAAACAGGTGTGAGACATCTAGGGTTTGTGTCCCCATCGCATCAGATAAAGCAGATGCTCGAAATAATTTTTGAATTGCATTCGAGAGGATTTAGACCTATAATCGTATACAATTCAAACGGATATGACAGTGTTGATACTCTTAGAATGCTCGATGGAGTTATAGATGTTTATTTACCCGACTTTAAATACTTTAGCAATGAATTGTCATTTAGGTATTCAGGGATTAAAAACTATATGGAGACTGCAACTTTCGCGCTAAAAGAAATGTATAGGCAAAAAGGGTCGACAATACTTTTAGATGATGATGGAATGATTGAAGGCGGAGTTTTAGTTCGTCATTTAGTTTTACCAAGCCATTTTGATGATAGTATTAAGGTTTTAGAGCATATTGCAAATGAGGTTTCGCCATTTTTGCATATATCTTTGATGTCACAGTACTATTCTATACCAAGTGTTTTTGATCACAATAGTTTGGGAAAAGAGTTAAGCGAAGTTGAGTATTATAGAGTAGTTGAAAAGCTCGAAGATATTGGGTTCAAGGGCTGGATTCAAGAAATTGATAGTTCAAAGATGTATCGACCCGATTTTGATAGAAAAAAAACATTCGAAGAATGAATTGTAATACGCTAATAATCAATACGAAGCAATATTTTGATGTATGTATTCCAATTTAAGGGCTAATTATTTTGCCAATTTAGGAGCTATGTATACATTTTTTTGTAATTTGGTAACATAAAACACACCCTGAAATCTATGAAAAGAATACTTATTCCTATTTTACTTTTATCGCTTATTGTTAGCGGATGTAAATATTTTGGTGGTAAAAAGGATGTAAAAAAAGCCGATACTCTTGCTGCATGGCAACATAAGCAGGATAGCATAAGTAAAGTACAAGCTGCAATTGCTGCAAAAGAAGCTGCAACTCAAGACTCTTTAAAACGAGTACAGGAAGCATTGGATAAATTTCATTTTCACGTTATAATTGGTAGTTTTAAAGTACCAACCAATGCTGATGGCTGGTTGCAAGAGGTAACTAAAATGGGTTATAATGATGCCAAAATAATTGACTCGCCTAATGGCTTTAAACTTGTTTCAATTGGTGCTTACGAAACTTATGGCAAAGCGTTTGCTCAAATTGAAAAGATTAACGAGGGTAAAGAAGAAGCTGATAAAACAGAACTTTGGGTTTTTGACTCAAAATAGCCTATCAATGTAATAGCATTAAGCAATGGGAGACCATTGCTTTTTTTATTGTTAAAAAATGGATGATGTGGAAACATCATAGGATAAATCCCTTTTTTTATATTTATTTGCAACCGGACTTTGTAAAACAACAACAAAATACTTCTAAAAGATAAAAAATGGAACAGATTAGACAAACGTTACGTGACTCTGCAGCGGCTAGGTGGACTGCACTTGCAGTAGTTGCTTTTACTATGCTTTGCGGTTATTATTTAACTGATGTTGTAGCACCTCTAAAAGGTTTACTCGAAGGGAAATTAGGTTGGGGTAGTTCCGACTTTGGGTTCTTTAACAGCGCTTATGGTTGGTTTAACGTATTCTTGGGTATGCTTATTATTGGCGGTATTATCCTTGATAAAATGGGCGTTAGATTTACAGGTTTAATGGCGACTATTATTATGGTTATTGGTACTGCTATTAAGTTTTGGGCGATATCTACTCATTCACTTGATGGAATTACTTGGAAATTCCTTTCGTTTGAAGCTCCAGCACAAGTTTTCATTGCTGGATTAGGCTTTGCGATTTTCGCAGTAGGTGTTGAAGTTGCGGGTATCACCGTTTCAAAGATTATCTATAAATGGTTTAAGGGCAAGGAACTTGCATTGGCTATGGGGCTTGAAATGGCTACTGCTCGTTTAGGTACTGGTTTGGCTATTGCAACATCTGTTCCAATTGCAAAAGCTTTTGGTGTTATTGATGTATCAAGACCAATTCTACTTGCTCTAATTCTTCTTTGCATTGGCCTTATCTCATTTATCATGTATATGTTCATGGATAAAAAATTAGATGCATCTGAAGAACAGAAAACAGAGGCTCAATTAGAGGAAGATGCATTTAAGTTGTCAGATATATTCAGAATAGTTACTAATAAAGGCTGGTGGTATATTGCTTTCCTTTGTGTCCTTTTTTATTCAGCGGTTTTCCCATTCTTGAAATTCGCTACTGATTTAATGATAAATAAGTTTGGGGTAAATGAAGAATTAGCTGGCTCAATTCCATCTTTATTACCCTTTGGAACAATCTTACTTACTCCATTTTTTGGAAACCTTTATGATAGAAAAGGGAAAGGTGCAACCATTATGATGATTGGGTCGTTATTAATTATTTCAGTTCATGCATTATTTTCTGTTCCATTCCTACACCATTGGATTATGGCAATTTTATTAATCTTAGTATTGGGTGTTGGTTTCTCATTAGTTCCTTCAGCAATGTGGCCTTCAGTTCCTAAAATTATTCCAGAGAAACAACTTGGTACTGCTTATGCTCTTATTTTCTGGGTTCAAAACTGGGGTTTAATGGGAGTTCCTGCATTAATTGGATGGGTGCTAGAAAAATATTGTATAACTGGACAAGTGGTAAGAGATGGTTTAACCGTTAATACCTATAACTACACCTTACCTATGATGATTTTTACTGGTTTTGGTTTATTGGCATTAATCTTTGCTTTTTTACTTAAAGCAGAAGATAGGAAAAAAGGTTATGGGCTTGAGTTACCTAATATTAAAAAGTAGGTTATCATTAATATTATAATAAAAAAGCGGGTTTTAACCCGCTTTTTTATTTGTTTATAGATTTGTTATCTTATTATTGTAGCATCCCTATTTGGACCTACAGACACAATTGAAATTGGTACACCTGTTTCAGTTTCGATGAACTTAATGTATTGCTTTAATTTCTCAGGCAGTTCACCCTCTTTTCTTAATCCTGTTATATCAGTCTTCCAGCCTGAAAACTCTTTGTAGATAGGCTCTATTGGAACGTCTATCTCGTAAGGCATTGTTGTTGTAATCTTACCGTTTACCTTGTATGCAGTTGCAACTTTTAATGTGTCAAATGTGTCAAGAACATCTGCCTTAGTCATGATTAGTGCCGTAACTCCATTTAGCATTATAGCGTATTTTAAAGCCACCAAATCGAGCCAGCCACACCTGCGTGGGCGACCAGTTGTTGCACCGAATTCAAACCCAATTTTACGCATTTCTTCGCCGGTTGGGTTATCTTGCTCGGTAGGGAATGGGCCTGAACCTACCCTGGTACAATATGCTTTGAAAATACCAAGCACTTCTCCAATTTTTGAAGGAGCTATCCCCAACCCAGTACAAGCACCTGCACATACTGTATTTGATGAGGTTACATAAGGATATGACCCGAAATCTATATCTAAAAGAGAACCTTGCGCCCCTTCGGCTAAGAATTTTTTGCCACTATTGAGTAGGTTGTTAATTTCAACTTCAGAGTCGATAAACTCAAATTTTTTCATCACCTCAACACCTTTGAACCAAGCCTCTTCATGTTGCTCAATATTGCTGTTGTAATTATACTGTTTAAGAATATCTTTATGTTTTGTTTTTAGGGCATCGTAGCGTTCGTGAAAATCTGTTCTAATGATGTCGCCAACTCTAAGTCCATTGCGACCAGTTTTATCCATGTAAGTTGGACCAATCCCTTTTAGAGTAGAGCCAATTTTTGCCTTGCCTTTTGAGGCTTCTGATGCTGCATCCAATTCGCGGTGCGATGGTAGGATTAGGTGTGCTTTTTTTGAGATTTTAAGCGTTTTTTCAAGGTTAACTCCCATTTGAGTTAATGCCTCAATCTCTTTGGCAAATGTTATAGGGTCAATAACTACTCCATTACCAATGATGTTAATTTTATCCTTATGGAAAATACCTGAAGGAATTGTATGCAATACATGTTTAATGTTGTTAAACTCGAGTGAATGACCCGCGTTTGGACCACCCTGAAAACGAGCAATTACATCATACTTTGAGGTTAGTACATCCACAACCTTTCCCTTGCCTTCGTCGCCCCACTGAAGGCCTAGTAAAACATCTGCTTTCATTAAATACTTGTTTTGAAGTAATTATAACCTATAGAGGTTAAACCAAACTCGAAAATGAGCTGTTGTTAAAACCATTTAAAGGTACAATATTTTTACTCGAAAAGTATTTTTAGTTATCAACAGGATATGCTCAGAATATCATTGGTATGCTCTCTTTATTCTGATTTCTCGCTTATTTCAAGTTCTTCGACACAAGTATCGCAAGTGCCATAAAAGTATAAGGAATGGTGTGATATCTTGAAGTTTAAAGTTTTACCTGCAGTGTTTTTAATTTCCTGAACACGGGGATCGCAAAACTCAATTACTTTTCCGCATCTAGTACAAATAAGGTGATCGTGCTGCTTGCATTCATAGGCCTTCTCGAATTGAGCAATGTTTTTACCGAATTGGTGCTTAACTACCAAGCCACAATCGAGCAGTAGTTCAATGGTGTTATAAAGTGTTGCACGACTTACCCTATACTTTTTGTTTTTCATATAGATATACAACGTCTCAATGTCGAAATGACCTTCGTGTGTATAGATTTCCTCGAGAATTGAATACCTTTCAGGGGTTTTTCGATGACCTTTACGTTCAAGGTAATCGGTGAAAAGTTTCTTTACAGTGTCTTTCGTGCTAATGCAGGTCATGGTTCAATTTTGTTTGTTTATTTCTTCTTCAATTTTATAACAAGTAATAGGTTAAAAGGTTTAGTCGTCGAATTTTTCAACTCGTTTAACTGAATCGATACCCTTAATCTTCATTACGTTCATTACCAGATTGTTTAGGTCATTGATGTTGTGAACGTAGAGGTCGATATTGCTTTCGAAGATACCATCGTGGCTATCTATATGGAGTTTGCGGATATTAACCCTAAGCTCGTCTGAGATAACCTTAACCAGTTCGCTAAGAATACCTATTCTATCCATTCCTCTAACTTCTATACGAGCTAGGAAGGAGAGCACTTTATGTGTTGTCCATTTTGCCGAAACAATTTTATCGCCATGCTGCGACATTAAACGGATTGCCTCAACGCAAGTGGCTTTGTGGATTATAACATTCTCCTCGGGGGTTATAAAGCCAATAACCTCATCGCCTGGGATTGGGTTGCAACACTTGGCTACAATGTAGGAGAGGGAGTCATCTTCAGGCGTTTCGCGAAGAATATAGGGCGACTTCCTATCTATTTTTTTTGTTGAGATTTCATCAAAGTCATCCTCAGTATCCTCTATTTCACTTGAACTTTTTCGGAATGGATTACTTGCAAACTGAAGTCCCCAGTACTTAATCCATTTGCTTTTAGTATTCTTTTTAAGAATTTTCTTTAAATCATCTAGCGAAATGAGATTTGAGCCAATCTTGCTATACAATTCATCTTTTGATAAAACCTCGTAGGCTGGTAGTATTTTTTTAAAAACTCGAGAGGATGGAGGAACACCTATTTCGGCAAGTTTTTTCTCAACAATAGCGCGTCCTTTTTCAATTCTATTCTTTGTTTCGGCTTTTAAAGCGTTTTTAATAGCCAGTTTTGCTTTTGCAGTAATTACGTAGTTTAGCGATTCCCACGAAGGCTTTTGTGTTGTTGCTGTGATAATTTCAATCTGATCGCCGCTATTTAGAGCAAAGCTTAAAGGAACGAGTTTGTGGTTTACTTTAGCACCAATGGCTTTGTTGCCTATTTCGGAGTGAATTTCGTAAGCGAAGTCCAGCGTAGTTGCCCCTTTGGGTAAAGTCTTTGTGTCGCCTTTTGGTGTAAAAACAATAATTTCGGATGAGAATAGGTTTAGTTTAAACTCATCAAGAAAGTCAAGCGCATTTGCATGAGGGTTTTCGAGCATTTCCTTGATGCGCTTAACCCATTTATCGAGTTCGTTTTCTTGCGATGATGAATCTGTATCCTTATATTTCCAGTGTGCGGCAAATCCTCTTTCGGCAATGTCATCCATTCTTTGAGTTCGGATTTGTACCTCTATCCAATGACCATTTGGTCCCATAACGGTACAATGTAAAGCCTCATAACCATTGGCTTTCGGCGTACTAACCCAGTCGCGAATACGGTCGGGCTTGGGTTTGTAAATATCGGTAATTATCGAGTAGATATGCCAGCACTGCGTTTTTTCAGGGATATGTGGGTATGGTTTGAAAATAATTCGGATTGCAAGTAAATCATATATATCTTCGAAGGTGACATTTTTGGACTGAATCTTTTTCCATATGGAGTATATTGATTTTGGACGACCGGTTATCTCAAAGTCAATGTTGTTATCCTCTAATTTTTTAATAATAGGCAGCGAGAAGTGGTTGATTAGCTGTATTCTTTTCTTTTCGCTATCGGCAATTCGGCCTTTTATTTCCTCGAAAACTTGGGGAAATCGATATTTAAGACTTAAATCTTCGAGTTCCATTTTTATAGCATATAATCCAAGTCGGTGCGCTAATGGAGCGTAAAGGTAAATTGTTTCACCTGCAATTTTCATCTGCTTGTGTGGAGCCAGCGAATCGAGAGTTCGCATATTATGCAGCCTGTCGGCAAGTTTTATAAGAATAACCCTAATGTCATCGGCAAGGGTAAGCAGCATTTTCCTGAAATTTTCAGCCTGTAGCGATGAGTTTGCATCGAAAACGCCAGAAATTTTTGTTAAACCATCAATAATTGAAGCGATTTTAGGGCCAAACATTCGCTCCATATCCTCAACTGTATAGTCAGTATCCTCAACAACATCATGGAGCAATGCGCATGCAATAGACTTTGCACCTAAACCAATTTCGGAAGTAACAATTTTAGCAACTTCAATAGGGTGAATTATGTAAGGCTCACCTGATTTTCGGCGAACACCTTTATGAGCTTCGTTTGCAAGATTGAAAGCTTTTTGAATTAATGCTTTATCCTCGTCGTTATTGCATCGGGTACAATTCTTGAGCAAATCCTCGAAACGTTCTTGTATAAATTGTTTTTCCTCTTCTGTTTGAAGGTTCATAATTTTGTGCGAAAAAGATAGATGATATTGCCTTGCATGGCAATTTTAAAGTGTAAAAATAGCAAAAAAATGGTGTAAATGTTTAATTAGATTTGATTAAAATAGGAGGTTAGGCTATTTATAAACAACAACAAAGCTATTCTCTTTTATTACGTCTTTATTCCCTTCGGTATGAACAACTAACCTATATACGTAAGCGCCCTCTTTTGCTAGCGATCCATCGGGAAGATGGCCATCCCAGCCCTTTGATTCGCCACTAAAAATTAGGTTTCCCCATCGGTTATAAATGTTAAGGGTATATGTGGCTAAAAAAGTGATTGTTGGTGCAAGAATATTTCTTGGGCTGCCATAGGTTGCGGTATTGTCTGTCGGTAGAATGGCATCGGGCATTCGTACGCCGGGTATAATATCGACGCATTGAATGCGGGAACGACTAAGCATTGTGTCTCGAAATTGTGAATTCCTTTCAAAAGCCTCTATCTGATAGCAGAATTTTATGGAGTATCCCTGGCCCTCAAATTGCTTTACATCATCAATAAACTCGAGTTGGTTTGTTTCTGGTAGGTAAAAGGCAGGAAGAGCCACATCGGTATATGCATATCTAATTACACGATACATTTCGAAATTGCTGTTGCGCAGGGGTAATATTTTATCGATATGAAGAGAATCCCAGATGATTCTGTTTTTCATCTCATCTTCGGTGTAAACTTTGGGTGTGATTGAGTTGGCGAGATTTGAACTTTTTACAATTCTTGGACACGAGTTTAACGCATAAATTTTGTAGTAAAAAGGACGTGTTCGTGCGGCCCAGCTATCACTTTCATCCACATAGTAGTTTAGTGTTTTATCAGTAAATGAATGAATTATCTTCCGGGTGAAAATGCTTTTTACAGAATCGGAAAACTCCCATCTGTCAATTCTAAAATTATTGAGTTCCGTTGAAGGGTCAATTTTGAAGAAAATCTCAGTTTTAATATCACTAGCTAAAACAGAATCAATTACCATGCTTATTGGATGTAATGGCATGGTTGTTCGTCGGAAATATAAATTGGAAAAGGTGGTTAA
>JBPXJX010000065.1:0-6144 GCA_051715525.1 Bacteroidales bacterium | reverse complement strand
TCCTCCTTCAAACCAAGTCTATCCATGATTTTAGCAATACGGTCGGAACCGAAAAGCCTCATCAATTCATCCTCTAATGATACAAAGAACTGTGATGAACCTGGATCACCTTGACGACCTGCACGACCACGTAGCTGACGGTCAACACGACGCGACTCGTGACGCTCAGTACCAATTATTGCCAAACCGCCTGCAGCCTTAACATCTGGGGTTAGCTTGATATCGGTACCACGACCTGCCATGTTGGTAGCAATGGTAACAGTTTTAGCCCTACCTGCTTCGGCAACAATTTCAGCCTCGCGTTGGTGTAACTTAGCATTCAACACGTTGTGTTTAATGCCTTTAATCTTAAGCATACGGCTTAGTAACTCCGAAACTTCAACCGATGTTGTACCAACAAGTACAGGACGTCCCTCGTTTGTAAGTTTAACAATCTCGTCAATAACCGCATTATATTTTTCACGCTTGGTTTTGTAAACCAAATCGTCCATATCCTTACGAACAACTGGGCGGTTTGTAGGAACTACAACAACATCCAGTTTGTAAATTTGCCAGAACTCACCTGCTTCGGTCTCCGCAGTACCGGTCATACCTGCAAGTTTGTGGTACATTCTAAAGAAGTTCTGTAGCGTAATTGTTGCAAAGGTTTGAGTTGCAGCTTCTACCTTAACACGCTCTTTTGCCTCAATAGCTTGGTGTAGACCATCAGAGTAACGACGTCCCTCAAGAATACGACCAGTTTGCTCATCAACAATCTTAACCTTATTATCCATCACAACATACTCAATATCCTTTTCGAACATTGCGTAGGCTTTTAAAAGCTGATGAACGGTATGAACACGCTCTGATTTAATAGAATAATCACGAAGAATTGTCTCTTTAGCTTCTAGCTTCTCCGCTGCAGCTAGATTGCTCTTCTCAATTTCAGCAACCTCGCTACCAAAGTCCGGTAGCACAAAGAACTTCGGATCTTCAGATGAAGAGGTAATTAGATCGATACCCTTATCGGTTAGCTCTACAGAGTTTAATTTTTCGTCGATAATAAAGTGCAAATCATCAGTAACGATATGCATATTCTTGTTATTATCCTGCATGTAGAAATTCTCTGTCTTAAGAAGCAAAGCTTTCATACCTTGCTCGCTCAAGAACTTGATAAGAGGTTTATACTTAGGCATCCCTTTGTGCGCACGAAGTAGCAATTTACCGCCCTCATCATACTTCTCCTCGCCAATCAGTTTCTTGGCATCAGCAAGTAGCTGTGTAACAAGATTACGCTGTGCATTAACAAGTTTTTCAACCTTTGGCTTGTACTCATCAAACATCTGGTCGTCGCCTTTTGGAACAGGACCAGAAATAATTAAAGGGGTACGGGCATCGTCAATTAATACGGAGTCAACCTCATCGACAATGGCATAGTGATGCTTACGTTGAACTAAATCTTCGGGCGCAATGGCCATATTATCGCGAAGATAATCGAAGCCATACTCGTTATTTGTACCAAATGTAATATCGGCATTGTATGCTTTGCGGCGTTGTTCGGAGTTTGGTTGGTGCTTATCGATACAATCAACCGAAAGGCCGTTGAACTCATAGATTGGGCCCATCCACTCGGAGTCACGACGAGCAAGGTAATCGTTAACGGTTACAATATGTACACCTTTACCTGCTAAAGCATTTAAGAATACTGGCAATGTAGCCACAAGGGTTTTACCTTCACCAGTTCCCATCTCGGCAATCTTACCTTGATGAAGCACAACACCTCCTAATAGCTGAACATCGTAGTGAACCATGTCCCAAACAACCTCGTTGCCTCCAGCCATCCAGCGATTTTTGTAGATTGCTTTATCGCCCTCGATAGTAACAAAATCCTTATGAGCTGCCAAATCACGATCAAAATCGTTGGCCGTAACAACTATTGTTTCGTTCTCTTTAAAACGACGTGCTGTTTCTTTAACAATAGAGAATGCTTCTGGAAGTATTTCCAAAAGAATCTCTTCTATCTTTACATCAATTTGCTTTATAATTTTATCAACTTCGGAATAAATTCGCTCCTTTTCATCATAATCAACAGAATCGGTTTCCATCTGAGTTTTCATCTCAGCAACCATCTTCTCCTCATCGGCAATATAATCGCGTATTCTTTGCTTTAATCTTGCAGTTTCATTCCTAAGCTCATCATTGCTTATGTTCACAAAGCGAGGGTAAACCTCTTTAATTTTATGAACATAAGGCATCAACTCCTTAAGATCACGCTCTGTTTTTGTTCCAAAGAACTTTCTAATTATAGCATCAATAAATCCCATTTCAATTATTTTTTACATTTTTTTTGAACGAGCAAATTTAACCGTTTTTTTCGATTTGCTAACGATATTATTTGTTATCAAACACTATGCAAAGCAAAAAAGGGCTCAATTAAACTGAACCCTTTTTATTAATTATATGCCAAATATGTAGTAAGCAGATTTATAGCATGCTATTATGGCAGTAAAATGATGACAAAACTGGTGAATTACGCTTTAGCCTTTGCTGTCGCATCTACAAAAACACGCTGCTTTAACTCCCTATCTAGAAGTAGTAAGCCATCGCCTTTACCTCCCACTAAGCGAAGATTATCGATAATTGCAGCGGCATTTGCCTCCTCTTCAACTTGCTCATCAACATACCACTGTAGCATACTTTTAGTAGCATGATCGCGCTCCTCAATGGCAACATCCATAAGGTTATTGATTAGCGCTGTTACATGAGCTTCGTGTTTTTGAACCTCCTCGAAAGCGGCTAATGCGCTATCCCATGTTTTAGGGACATCAGCAATAGCAGCTAACACAGGGTTTCCACCACGTTCTACTAGATAGTCAAAAAATTTAAGGGCGTGCGAAACCTCCTCCTGCCACTGAATTCGCATCCAATTGGCAAAACCACTTAACCCAATTGATGAGTAGTATGCCGACATGGATAGGTAAAGGTAAGCAGACCAAAGCTCAGCATTTATCTGCTTATTAATTGTTTCTTCAACTCTTTTTGAAATCATAATTTATGTTTTATATTTTAGATAATCAACTACTTAATGCAAATATAACGAAATAAAGCTCAAAAAGTTTAACCAAAATCGAGATTTAAATCCTGTTTAAGCTTAATTAACGATGGATTTTTTTGAATCATATACTTAAACTTATCCTCAGGTGTATATGGTTTAAAGTTCTGGTTCTGCTGTTCGGCAATTGTTTCAGTTACATTAATAAGTTTACTTCTATACTTATCCCTTAAGAAAAGAACCAGTTCGGACTTAATCTCCATAAAAATATCAACTTGGAGCTGTGTTTCGAGAGTTAACTCAATTTGAAATTCATTAATTAACTTCGGTTGGTATGTTCGTAATATGCTACTATGATTAGGGCTTGAATCTTTAATTCGATTAGCAAATACAAGCCAGTTATCCTTTAAGCTATCCTCATTTATATCGGGGATAGAATCTGGAACATCATCAATTGACGAAGAATCTTCAAGAGATAAATTATTTTCAACATCAACGTTTTCAGGTTGTTTTTCCTGTGGTTTCCCGTTTAAACCGTTTTTAATCGAAAATGATTTTGGGGCAACGCTTTTAATCAACGTTTTTGCAGGAGAATCGTTAACAGATGTTTCAACAGGTTTTTTAGGAATAGCAACCTTAACCTCAGGTTCACTTATAAACTCATCTACCTCTGAGCTAGTATCTTTTTTTTTTTCCTGATTAAGACCACAAAGTTTAATCAGCATCAGCTCAACGTGTAACCTTTGATTGGTACTTTGCCGGAAACCCACATCGCATTGGTTGGTGATATCAAGCGAAGCAATTAAGAAATCGGGTTGGCATGCCGCAGCCATTGTTTTATACCTTTCGGCAATTGCAGCACCAACTTCAAGGAGCGATAGTGTTTGACTGTCTTTACAAACTAATAGGTTTCGAATATGAACGCTTAGTCCAGCAACAAATTGCTGTGCATCAAAACCCTTAGATAATAGCTCATCGAAAATCCTTAAGGCATCGGCAAAATCACCTTTTAAAAAATCGTCAGTTAGCTTAAAATAGTATTGATAATCGAGAACATTTAGGTTTTCAATAACCTTTGCATAAGTGATATTATTATCACTAAAGCTAACAACCTGATCGAAGATAGAAAGAGCATCTCGCATTGCGCCATCAGCCTTCTGAGCAATAACGTTTAACGCCTCAGTTTCATACTGTACATTCTCTGTTTTAGCAATGAATTCGAGGTATGTGACGGTATCCTCAACCCTAATTCGGTTGAAATCGTAGATTTGACAACGCGAAAGAATGGTAGGTAATATTTTATGCTTCTCTGTTGTAGCAAGAATAAAAATTGCGTGAGCAGGTGGCTCCTCAAGTGTTTTAAGGAATGCATTAAACGCCGATTGTGATAGCATGTGAACCTCATCGATGATATATACGCTGTACTTACTAATCTGAGGAGGGATGCGCACTTGCTCAATCAGCTTACGAATTCCTTCAACAGAATTATTCGAGGCGGCATCGAGCTCGTGTATATTAAATGAACGTGATGAATTAAAAGAAACGCAACTCTCGCATTCGTTACAAGCCTCTATTTGAGAGCTAAGGTTTAAGCAGTTAATTGTTTTGGCAAAAATTCGAGCGCATGTAGTTTTACCAACTCCCCTCGGACCACAAAAAAGGTAAGCTTGTGCAAGGTGCTTGCGCTGAATGGCGTTTTTAAGTGTAGTCGTTATAGATTGCTGTCCTACAACGCTATTGAATAGTGCTGGACGATATTTACGAGCCGAAACAATGTAATTCTCCATAATTTGATTAATACGCTTTCAAAGCGTTTTTCAGAACACAAAAATAGCAAAATTGGAATAGGCTAAAACATTATAAGTAAAACAAAAAGACATCTTTCTGTTAGATAGGCAAATAAGTTATTAACAAAGGGTAAAACACCAATAGCATTATAACAAGTTACCATCTAGAACAAGTCAACAGAGATATTCTGTATAAATGCGGTATAGGTAACTTCTCGTCCTATCCTTGTTTCAGAAAGAAGCATAAGCACAGGTATCTCTTCACCGCTCTGAGTTGTAATGTTAATCTCTCTTCGTTGACCGACTATTTTCTCTCTTTCAGGATCGAGATATGAATCAAGGAATTCATCCTTACCATCAATATCACTTGGGAATAGTGAGCGAATATTTTGCCCAATTACATTGGCTTTAGTGTTTTCGAAAAGTTGCTCTGCTGCGTTGTTAAAGAAGCTTACAATTCCTTCGCGATCGGTAATAATTACTGCATCTAGGAAGCCTTCAAGAATCTTCTCGTTGCGAATCTTTACCTTCTCAACCTCCTTAAACTGATTTTTCACCTCTTCACGTGCTTCTCGAAGCTTCTTATTAAGCTCAACCTCATTCTGACGAAGTTGATCTTCTTGTATCATTAAGCGTTCAGTTTGCTCTTTGGTCTCACGCTCCATGACTTTTTCACGAGTAATATCGTTTGCAATGAATATTACTTTGTCAACCTCATCGTACATATCCTTTGCTGCGGTGAATGTTGCACGTAGCCAACGCTCCTCACCATTAACAGATGAAAACCTGATGGCACCTTCGTATGGGATATCATGGGTAATATCGTCCCAAATACGCTCAATTTGCTTTCGATCGTTTTCGGGAACTAGCTCAAATATCGATTTCTTTTTAGCATCATGAATGCTATAACCCGTAGTATTTAAAAACTTATCGTTGGCTTCAATCAAATCGCCAGTCGGTGTAAATTCACCTTTAATACTGGATAAGTTAAGGGCATTGATCTGTCCTTCGAAATCGAGGCTCTGCTTTTTCTGATCGGTTGTATCGATGGCTAAGAACAAAATTTTATCAACTCCTCCAAATTGATTGCGAACGCATGTATAGGTGGCAATAGTCCATAAATCTTTACCACTCCGGGTAACATGTTTCATATCACCTTCGAAATGTTTACCCCCTCTAGATAAAGTTTTCCATATTTCATCAAACCAAACCCTATCTTTTTTATTGATAAACATTGATATATGTTTTCCTTCAACCTCACTATTACTTGTATATTCAAGTTTATTAAGGAATCGGGTATTGGCGTATAGCATAATTCCATTCATA
>JBPXJX010000064.1:0-3403 GCA_051715525.1 Bacteroidales bacterium | reverse complement strand
TACTAGACCCATTGCATCCACGACTTGACGCTCAGATTCAGTTTTTTAAAAGTCAAGGGTTTGAATATAAGATTGTTTCACCAAAAAAACACTCTCTTTTCTCCAGAATAAACTGGATTTCGCTTTGGATCTTTGACTATTATACGATCCTAAAAACTCGAAAGGAAGTAAAGAATTTTGATACAATTTTTATTCAAGATCTGAAATACTTGCCTTTAGCTAAATATGCAAAGAAAAGAGGAAAGAAGGTTATTTACGAAACACTCGACAATAATGTTTTTCTTCGACTTTATGATCTTTCAAAAAGATTCTCAATAATAAAGTTTTTATCTAACCCTTTAAGTAAAAAATTTGCAAAAAAAGAGAAACGAATTTCATTCAACTACTGTGATAGGATAATTGTAAACTCAAAAGCGTTACATGAGTATTTCGAAGGGAGATGTGACCTTATATTCTATTCATCACTGCTCGAAAACGCAAATTCAAAAAATGATCCCGAAAAACCCTCAGCCCTACTTTACCTTGGAGCATTTACAAAGGATAAGGGAGCTGTTGAAACATTAGAGCTTCAAGCTAAATTAGATCTTGATTTATATATAATAGGCACCATCTTCGAGGAGGAAGTTAGGAATCTTGTAAATAATTCTAGTAAAATAAAAAGCTATCAGCGAATTGGCCAAGTTGAGCTGGCAAATCTTATTAATGAAATCTCTGAGAAATCATATATCATTGGTTTAAGTTTAATAAAACCTGTTAACTATAGCTTCGCTACACAAGAGGCTAATAAAGATATTGATTACCTTGCATTAGGAATACCAATTATTGGCAATCATCGACTACCAACCGAAGAAAAAGTTAAAGCAGGTTGTGGTGTTTTCATAGAGAACATAGATGAGATAAATAAACTTATTTCAGATGTAGATTTTAAGAGTAAAATATCATCAAATTGCATTATTTTTTATTCTTCAAATTACTCAATTTCAGAGTTTTATATGAGAATAAGCGGCGTATTCTGTGATAATAAACAAAGAAAATAATGCTCAACCATTTAAGATATATTACTAAAAGCACGGCCATTTACAGTATTGGCCAAATTGCACCCAAGCTGGTTGGTATCATTCTATTACCCTTTTTTACTGATCCTAAATACCTTTCTGCTGCCGATTACGGGAAGCTGAGTATTTTGGAATCCTCATCGCTACTACTAATAACTTTTTTTGGATTTGGGCTAAATTATGCTTTAGAGCGTTGGTACTGGGATAATGACTACATCAACAAGCGAAAATCAATAACGTTTACACTGTTGGTTACAATTGTTTTTCTAACCGCTTTTTTCTGGGGTATTATGTCTTTCTTTTCAAAAGATATATCATTCTTAGTTACGGGGGACAAAGATTGGGGCTACATTGTAACATTATTGATGATATGCTCAGCCTTTGAGAGCCTAATCCTCATTCCAACAACTCTCCTTCGGCTCGAAGAAAAACCAGCGCTATTTGTATCTTCAAATATTATTCGTTTTATAATCTATCTAGCCTCTACAATATTTTTTCTTATTTTTCGAAAAACTGGTCTTGAAGGCATATACGAGGCTCGGTTATTAAGCCTAATTTCAATTTTCTTAATTCTCATCCCTTACATCATTAAAAGTTCCACTTTCAAAATTGAATGGGCAGCACTTAAGGATATGCTATTCTTTAGGCTACCCTTAGTACTTTCAACTATTTCATATGTAATATTTAACATTACAGATAGATTCACTCTCCGAGTTATGGGTGAAAGTAGTTTTCAGGATGTTGGGATATATAATCTAGGATTTACTCTTACAAACTCCGTAAAGGTAATTGTAATAGCCTCTATCTGGCTATCGGTGCGTCCATTAATATATAAAATGATGAATGACCCAACTGCCAAACGCTTTTACTCGAAATTAATGAAGTACATGATGTTTTGCATCAGCTGCTTAATGCTCGTCATAACTGTTTTTGGGCAAGAAGTGATTTTAGTTCTTAGTGGAAATAAAATATTTAACCAATCATTTTATATAATTCCTATTATTTCAATCGCCATCATTTTTGATACCCTAAAAGAGATAGCACAATCAATAGGCCTAAATATTGTTAAGCGAACAAGTGTAATCGGGGTGATGATGGTTGCAATAACGATTTTAAACATAACAATTAATATCATTTTAATCCCATTAATTGGTATTTTTGGTGCTGCAACATCAACCGCAATTTCTCAAATAATCTTTTTCATTTTTATATATAGATACTCACAAAAGTACTATCCTGTACCTTATGAAATTAAAAAGATACTCTCCCTAGTTCTTGTTTTTTCAATAATTTCAGGATTATCTTTACTTACGTCAAATCTAAGTTTGATAATACGTCTTCCATTAAAAACCTTACTTTTAGTGTTATTCCCGTTGATATTATATTATACTAATTTTTTCGAGGATATTGAGCTGCTTAGGTTAAAACAAATATGGAAGAAATGGAGGGAGCCGTCTGCTTGGGCGAAACTCATCACGTAAATTAATACTCATTGCAACCTATTAAAAATAAAGAAACCCTGATTGCTCAGGGTTTCTTTATTTTTACGCGTTAGGCGTTAATAAGTTCTTTGTACTGCTCTGGGCTTAGTAGTTCGTTTAGTTGAGCGGGATCGGTCATTTTAATTTTAATCATCCAACCATCGCCATATGGGTCTTTATTTACAACATCAGGGGTTTCAGCAAGTTTTGGGTTAACTTCAGTTACCTCTCCTCCTACTGGCATAAACATATCGGATACAGTTTTAACAGCCTCAATTGTTCCGAATACTTCTTCCTTATCGAGGGTTTCGCCCTGAGTTTCGATTTCGATGAAAACAACATCACCAAGTTGGCTTTGAGCAAACTCGGTTACACCTACAACAGCGTTGCTGCCTTCAACCTTAATCCACTCGTGATCTTTTGTGTACTTTAAATTAGCGGGAACATTCATGATTATAATTTTTTTAGTATAGGAAAGTTTTAGTTTTAGCGACTCAAAATTACTACTTTTTATAAAAACAGAAAGTTATTTTTATTTTTTTGATTAACAAATAATTCGATCGGCTAAAACGGGGGCTAGTTTTAGATCATGGTAAAACGAAGACTAAAGCCAAAACTACTGTTTACCTGAGGAAATGATGCCCCAGATGATGTTGGCTTTGTTTTTCCCCAATCGAAAAATGCTCGAATAGTTACCTGATTGCTTATTAAATAATCGGCAGAAGCCTTAATAGAGGTGGTTATCATACCCGTTTGAGTTATACTCATATCCTCAACCATTTTATGTAATACCGTTTCGTTTTTTCGGACTGAAAAGTCAACTCTTATTTTTAGATCGCTTTTTAGGGTTCGCTGTTTCCCCTCTTC
>JBPXJX010000063.1:0-11771 GCA_051715525.1 Bacteroidales bacterium | reverse complement strand
TTATGACTCCCATCACAAAAAGGTTTCATCTTTGAACGTCCACAAGCACAAAGGTATACCTCATTATTAAAATCGGTATTTAAGATATTCCCATCTTTACCTACAACGGTAAAGTTCCCCGAAATCTTTATAGGTTCGTTTTTAGTTAACTTTATCTCTGCTGATACTCTTCTTGGTTGATCCATCTACTATTCCTCCGAATCGTTAAAGTTTCTTTTGAAATGGGTTCCATCGCAAAATGGCATCTTCCCTGATTGTCCACAACGACAAAGGGAAATCATCTGCATTGGCTTCATCTCTATGCCATCATAATCAACCACTCTAAATTTCCCAGATATAAGCATTGGCCCATTCCTCATAATCTGAATTTTTGCTGGCTCGCTATCAAACTCACCTGTTTGCTCAACTGGCTCATCCTTCACAGCTTTTGATGATTTTTCGGATCTATTCTTCTCAGGGTCGTTCCATTTAAACATCAACGCATTGGTAGGGCACTCGTTAACTATATCAATCACCTTAGAGGCATCAGCACCATCGAGCGTAATCCAAGGTCTATTCCGAGGATTAAAAACCGAAAGAAGCTTAGTATAGCAAATCGATGCATGAATGCACTCATTTGAATTCCAAAAAACAGTTAATTCGTCGTTTGAATATTTCTTTTTCACTTTTTCCATAAATATAAAAAAACGTCACCCTAATGAACGCCAAGCAAAGCTAGATTGTTTATTAAAAAATGCTTTTTTTACTTTTTAACCACTAAACAGCTAGCGATTAAATCGTGAAGTGCTTGTTTTTTCTCAGTAAAACCGGCAATGATGTAGCCAATTAGAAAGGTCATATTGGTAATTATTCTTGAAAAGTAACGACCTGATGCTCTTCCAAAAGTAACCGGATTTCCTTCCATATCAACAACTTTAATGCTAACAGCAATTTTACCTATTGTTCCTTGATATTTTGATGATTCCATTAACGCGTAGTACAACCATTTCATAACAATGCTAAACATAACAGCTAACATTATCAGCCCAACAATTCCACCCACTAGCAATAACCCATCATGGGCAAAAAACTCTCGTGGATGCTTAATCCCATCTAGGTTAAGGCCAAAGGCTATTATACCAAGTATAATTGGCACAGCTATAATAAACCCCGCAACACCAATTACAAATTGGTCGATAATATATGCAGCAAATCTTAACCAGAAACCCGCATAGTTGGCTTGTTTAGTCTCCGAATTTGATAGTACTTCCATGATGTGCAGTTTTATTTTTTAGTTTAAAAAAGAGTTGTAAAATTGAATTTGTCCGATTTTTGTAGTAAAATTAGGAATACTTTTGTATCAATGCTAATTAGTGAACAAAAAAATGTTTTGGCTCGTTTAAATGAGTAGAGAAACAGTATGGGTAAATTTCTAGCAATATTATCCCTTTTTATATTTGTACCAATCTATGATTGTTTGGCACAACAAACAATAATTATTGATGGTTACACTATTCCAGCGATTACCAACATTAATGGAGAAAATATTCCAAATTGGGTAATCCCTGAAATTGTGGTTATTCCAAAACGCAAATTCAAATCGCAAAAAGATTATCGACATTATCAGAAAATGATACGAAACCTTAAAACTGTTTATCCTTACGCCCGAATTGCTCGTACAAAATTTTATGATTTAAGCCATCAGCTTACACAACTCAATTCTAAAAGAGAAAAACAAAAATATATCGACCAAGTTGAGAAGGAGATTAGGGATGAATTTGAGAAAAAGCTGATGAGTTTAACCGTTTCGCAAGGGAAAATGCTAATTAAACTTTTAGATAGAGAAACCGGTCGAACATCATACGAACTACTTAAGGAGTTAAAAGGAGGATTCTCCGCTGGTTTATGGCAGGCCGTTGCTCGTATATTTGGCTCAAATCTAAAAACTGAGTTTGACGAGGAGGGTGATGATAAAATTCTAAATGAGCTAATACTTCTTTACGAGCATCAACAACTTTAACAATTCAAAGAGCAAAAACCAAGAATATCTTTGGAAAATCTTAGAACTTTCGTAGCAATTGATATTAATGTTGAGCCATTGCTCAAAAGTAAATGGGAAGACCTAAAACAACAGCTACAAAATGATACTGTTAAGTGGGTTGATGAGCGAACCATTCACCTTACTCTATTTTTCTTAGGAGAAACAACACCATTACAGGTAAAGGAAGTTTCACGAAAACTTGATTATACTCTAAAAAGCATTAAACCGTTTATCATTAAAATTACTGGATTAGGAGTGTTTGGTAATACAACCAACCCAAAAGTTATTTGGGCTGGAGTTTCTCAATCACAACAACTTCATCAATTAAAAGAGAAAATTGATCAGGCTTTATTATCCGAAGGATTTGAAGATACTCAAAGTAAATTTTCACCACACCTTACACTAGGGAGAATTAAACATATTAAATCAGCAAATGAGCTGAATAACTTTATAAGAAACAATAAGTCGCTGCACTTTTTTGATATTGAAGTAAGTAAGGTAATTTTTTACCAAAGCATACTTACGCCTAATGGACCAATATATAAGCCGATAAAAGAGATTAAACTCCTTTCCCTTTAAATACGGTAATTAAAGTATATATGATAATTTTAAAGTCAACAATAAGCGACATATTATCGATATAAAGCAGATCGTATTTTAACCTTTCAACCATCTGTTCAACATTTTCGGCATAGCCGAATTTTACCTGCCCCCACGAAGTAATACCAGGCTTTACCTTTTGTAGATGAATATAATGTGGTGCAACCTTAACTATTTGGTCAATATAGAATTGCCTTTCGGGTCGTGGACCAACAAGTGACATCTCGCCAAAAAGGACATTCACAAAATTAGGAATCTCGTCAATACGTGTTTTGCGCATAAATCGACCTAACTTTGTAACACGACCATCTGCTTTGCTAGATAATGCTGGCCCCGAGTGTTCAGCATTGATATACATTGATCGAAACTTATACAATGTGAACGATTTACCGTACTGCCCAACCCTCTCCTGTTTATGAATAATGGGCCCTTTTGATGAAAGTTTAATTATTACACTTATTACAATAATTAGAGGGAGCAATACAATTAATGCAATAAGAGCAATCAATATATCCATTAGCTGCTTAACTTTAATCTGCCATGGCGGCATCAATTCGAAAGAAACTTTAAAAAGAGGTGCGCTAAAAATTTCCGACATCTTTACTCTACCAGTAAGGTAATCGTAAAGACTAGGAATAGCCTTAACAATAACTTCCATTGACAGCAGCTCGTTAATAAGTTTCAGCATACTCTTATTATCAGTGCTTTCAATGGCAATTAATACCTCCTCCACTTTGTTATCACTAACAATTTTCGATATTGACCTTACTTCTCCTAAGTGGGGAATTACCCCATTTAGATAGTTGATTCCTTTATTGCTATAATCAACATAGCCAATTATTTTATACCCTTGAGATTTTACTTGAGATTGAAGCTCATTATAAAGCCCTAGCGCTTTTTCACCCTCTCCTATAATT
Source organism: Bacteroidales bacterium (assembly GCA_051715525.1). Lineage (GTDB taxonomy): Bacteria > Bacteroidota > Bacteroidia > Bacteroidales > Tenuifilaceae > UBA8529. Next base: position 8,234 of record JBPXJX010000063.1, on the reverse strand, counting down.
ATTGTAGGATACCCATACTTCCGTGAATGAATCCGGTGTATTGTTATTGAGGTTATTACAAGCCTACTGATATAAGTGAATAAGAAAACTAAAAAGAAGAGGTAATTAAATTGCTTAAAGTAAAAGGTTGAGGTTTGATTGGTATCACGATACAATAAAACGAAAAAAACAATAATTGATCCAACTAAAGTAATTCCAATAGTACTCCCTAACTCCTTTATTCTAGATTTACGAAAAACATTTTCGTAAAAACCAGCAAGGCTAAAAAGAACTATCCAAAATGAAGTAAATAGTATTAATCCCAAAAAAAATTTAATTGAGAACCCAGCAGGAAATAAACTAATATCAGCATTGTTAATTAACTTTTCACGATAATAAATAAATAGGATCCAGGCGCTTATAACGCCTAATAAATCAAAGAAAACGTATTTTGAAACCTGCCAACTCTTATTCACAATGCCAAATTAGGGGTTTTAAAAATAGAGAAAATTAACTTATTCCAAAAATATCGATATTAAGCTTGAGGTAAAAGGCGCTGCTCAATGGTCTCAAAAATACTAAGAGTTTCTAAAGCATTATCTAAACCAAAGGATAATGGAGTTTTTAATCTAATTTCATTGGTATATAAAGAAATATTTGCCAAAAAGCATTTATCATTTAAAAGTAAAGAGGGTTCATTAAGAACTCCATCCTTTAAAGACACATTTTCGACAGGAAGTTCTTTCAAATAGCCGTCATCTCCTGAAAAGAATCTTAGTTCTCTTTTAATTGGTTCATCAATTCTTGTGATACATGAGGTAATAACACTGCTATTATCATACTCCAACCTTAGCATAAACGATTTGGGTGATTTGCTAAAAAGAGGAATTCCGTTTACCCTGAGTTTCTTGAGCCCACAAGGTTTAATCCTTACAAATGAAGCAATATCATAAATAAGTCTTCGACGAAATACATCGTTGTTTATATCGCACCCCATATCATGTTTTAGTTGCAATAAAAAGTAATTTCCAATTATCTCATCGGTACGAATTAATGATTCTCCTGAGCAGCCAAAACCAACAGGTATACCAATTTCAAGAGATAAACTATTTATTTCTGATAAAACGCTATACGAACTATTGGGTAAACTTCCTAAAAAAACGTTGACTCCGCGTTTTATGGCTTTCGCAATAAAATTAAATTCCTCTGAAATATCATAAAATATATAGGCTGTTTCAACCTGAACAAGGAGTTCATCGGCATAATCAATAATCTTAGTACTCTTTTTCTGAAATCCATTGCAATTTTTAAAAAAGGCTCCAACCAGCTCTATTTCATTCTTAGCTGCAATTGATTCTAGCAAATCAATATCAACGGGAACGTTGAAGAAAAAGCCTGCCTTCATATGGTTGTTATAAATTTTACTGATTTTACAAAGATTTTAATAATCGAGTAAAACAAATCTTAGTTTACAAAACTAGCCTAAAATAGCCCCGATTTACAATGAATGCTGACCTTTTTATTAACCATTTAGTAACAGCCATTCAAATATTAAAACTCCTACTATCTTTGTAACTGCAAATTTGAAGCAGCAATATCAATGCAGGATTCGTATAGACATAAAGGGCTTAGGAGAAATTTAGTTGATGAATTAAAGTTAAAAGGTATCACTTGCCTTAAAGTTCTCGAAGCAATTAACTCTGTTCCCCGCCATCTATTCATGGATAGCGGGTTTATCAATTTTGCATACAAGGATTCTGCCTTCCCTATCGGCGCAGGTCAAACCATTTCTCAACCATATACTGTTGCTTTCCAGACTCAAATGTTAGATATCCAGCCCATGGAAAAGGTTCTGGAGATTGGAACAGGTTCTGGATATCAAACTGCTGTTCTATTAGAGATGGGTGCAAAGGTTTATACCATCGAACGTCAAAAGGAACTATACCTAAAGGCAAAAGCGCAACTAGAGTCGATGGGGTATCATCCCCATTTCTTTTATGGCGATGGCTATTTAGGAATGCCTAGCTATGGCCCCTACAGCAAGATATTAGTAACAGCTGGAGCACCCGAAATACCCGATGCATTAATAACACAACTCCAAGTTGGTGGAAAACTTATTTGCCCTGTAGGTGATAATCAAACACAGATAATGACTCTGGTTGAGAAGGTTAGTGAATCGGATATAAAAATCACCAAGCACGGAAACTTTATTTTTGTTCCGTTGTTAAAGGGTACAAATGGAAAGTAAAAATGTTACGAGTTACATGTTACTGGCTAATAGTAATTGTTTATAAAATCATTCAATAACCTCAAAAAGGATATGCTACAAGTAAAAAGGTTAATTTTAAATCCATTTCAAGAGAATACATATATAATTTACGACCAGCCGGGCGAAGCAATAATTATTGATCCAGGCTGCTATGATAAATCTGATTTTGATGAAGTGAAGTGGTTTATCGATTCAAACGACTTAAAAGTAAAAAGACTAATTCTAACTCACGGACATATTGACCATATACTTGGAATTGATAAACTTAAAGAACTTTACAACGTAACTTGTATTGCTCATGCCGATGATATTCCATTAATCGAAACATCACCAAAGCATGGCTTGATGTTTGGCCTTTCGCTTGATAAAGCACCTGCCATTGATGCATTCATTAATGACGGTGATAAGATCAGTTTAGGGAAATCAACAATTGAGGTAATCCACACACCAGGACATTCATTGGGTGGCGTCTGCTTTTTACTACCCGAAGAAAAAATGCTTTTCACTGGCGATACCCTTTTCAATGGCTCAATAGGTCGCACCGATTTACCTGGTGGTAATTACGAAATTTTAATTAAAAGTATAAAAAACCGGATTATTCCACTTGGCGATGATTTTACCATTTACCCCGGACATGGCGACTCATCGACCATTGGGTTTGAAAGAAAAAATAACCCTTTCTTACAAAATTGACAGTTAGAATCAAGAGTTTCCAACACCAACTAGTTTATTTGAAATAAACTGATAAATCTCAAAGCTTATCCGAAATCATTTTTATAATTTTACGCGATTTTTAATTTAACTAATTTATTCACAACATAAAAACCTTTTATAATGATAACCGACTCTTTTGTAACACGCCACATTGGTCCTCGCGACGAGGAACTCAACGAGATGTTGAAGGTTGTTGGTGTGTCCGCGCTCGACGAGCTGATAAATCAAACAGTACCCACCTCAATTCGCTTGAAGAAGCCGCTAGATCTTCCTGCCCCGCTTAGCGAGCATGAGTACTTGAACAAAATCAACGCGCTAGCGTCAAAGAACAAAGTTTACCGTTCGTTTATTGGTATGGGTTATTACGGAACAGCCACTCCTGCCGTTATACTTCGTAATATTTTCGAAAACCCAAGCTGGTACACATCATACACTCCCTATCAAGCAGAGATTAGCCAAGGTCGTTTAGAGGCTTTGCTTAATTTCCAAACTATGGTTATGGATATGACTGGCATGCAGATTGCCAACGCATCGCTCCTTGATGAGTCGACCGCTGCTGCCGAAGCCATGATTATGATGTTCAACCTTCGTAGCCGTCAGGCGGTTAAGGATGGCAAGAATGTAGTTTTTGTTGACAAGGATATTTTTGCACAAAACCTTGAGGTTATCATTACCCGTGCAAAACCACTAGGAATTGAGATTGCAACCGGATGCTACAGCGAGTATGTTTATACTGGCAAAGAGTTTGGTGCAATTGTTCAGTATCCATCAGCTAAAGGAAACGTTAGGGACTATGCAGGTTTTACAACAAAAGCTCACGAAGCTGGTGTATTTGTAGCCGTAATTGCTGACCTTTTAGGCCTTGCATTACTAACTCCTCCGGGTGAATGGGGTGCCGATATCGTTGTAGGTTCAACTCAACGTTTTGGTGTACCAATGGGATTTGGTGGACCACACGCAGCTTTCTTTGCAACTAAAGATGAGCATAAGCGCAGCATGCCAGGTCGTATTATCGGTGTTTCTATCGATAGACATGGCAATAAAGCGTTACGTATGGCGCTTCAAACTCGCGAACAGCACATTAAACGCGAGCGTGCAACATCTAACATCTGTACAGCACAGGCATTACTAGCTACTATGGCTGGAATGTATGCAGTATATCATGGGAAAGATGGTATCAGAAGAATTGCCTCTTACACTCATAGCGCAGCGGTTATCGTAGCAAACGAGCTAACCAAATTAGGTTACACTCAAAACGTTCGTAGCTTCTTCGATACACTTGAGGTTGGTCTTCCTGCTTCAGTAAACATCAACTCAATTAAGGAAAAAGCGCTTGCAAGCAAGATAAACTTCTTATACAAAGAGAATGGTACCATCGGTATCACCTTCGATGAGGTTACAACAGTTAGCGATATCAATAATATCCTAAATGTATTTGCTGAGGCTGCTGGTAAAAAGGCAACAGCTATTAGTAAAATTGATGAAACTAGCCAAATCCCAGCAAACCTAAAGCGTACAAGCAACTTTTTAACCGAAAAAGTATTCAATATGTTCCATTCCGAGTCAGAAATGATGAGGTATATCAAGAAGTTGGAGCGTAAAGATATCTCGTTAACTCACAGCATGATTTCGTTGGGTAGCTGTACCATGAAGCTAAACGGAGCTGCTTTAATGCTTCCACTTAGCCGTCCTGAATTTGGTAATATTCACCCATTTGTACCAGTTGATCAAGTTGCTGGTTACATGGAGATGATTCATGATTTAGAAAAATATCTTGCCGAGATAACCGGTTTTGCCGCCGTTTCGCTACAACCAAACTCTGGTGCTGCTGGTGAATATGCTGGTTTAATGGTTATCCGTCAGTATCATATTAATCGTGGTGACTCACACCGTAACGTTGTGCTAATTCCTGCTTCGGCTCACGGAACTAACCCTGCAAGTGCTGCTATGGCAGGCATGGAGGTTGTTGTAGTTGCTTGTGATGAGAAAGGGAATATCAATGTTGATGACCTTAAAGCTAAAGCTGAACAGCACAAGGATAACTTATCTTGCTTTATGGTTACCTACCCATCAACCCACGGTGTATTTGAGTACAAAATCCGCGAGATGATGGATATTATCCATAAAAATGGGGGATTAGTTTATATGGATGGCGCTAACATGAACGCTCAGGTTGGTTTAACCAGCCCAGGCGAGATTGGCGCTGATGTTTGCCACTTGAACCTTCACAAAACTTTTGCTATACCTCACGGAGGTGGTGGTCCTGGTGTTGGTCCTATTGCAGTTACAAAGGAATTGGCTCATTTCCTACCTTCACATCCTATTGTAAAAACTGGTGGTGACAAGGCGATTACAGCCGTTGCAGCTGCACCTTACGGAAGTGCAAGCGTACTCCCAATCACATACGGTTACATTTTGATGCTTGGAAACGAAGGATTAACTAGCGCAACAAAATGGGCTATTCTTAACGCAAACTACATGGCTACTCGCCTAAAAGGACATTACAGCGTTCTTTACACTGGTGAAACTGGTCGCGTTGCTCACGAGATGATTCTTGATTGCCATCACTTCAAATCAACCTATGATGTTGAAACAGGCGATATCGCTCGCCGTTTGATGGATTATGGCTACCATGCTCCTACCCTTTCGTTCCCAGTTCACGAAACCCTAATGGTTGAGCCTACCGAGAGCGAATCGAAGCAAGAACTAGATCGTTTTGTTGATACACTTATCACCATTAAGCAAGAACTTGAAGAGATTAAGGATGGCAAAGCAGATAAGGTTGACAACGTGATTAAAAACGCACCTCATACAGCAACTGAGGTTACTGCTGATGAGTGGAAACACGTTTATGGACGCCAAAAAGCAGCATTCCCTCTTCCTTGGATTGCTGGTAACAAGTTCTGGCCTGCAGTTGGTAAAATTGATTCAGGCTATGGCGATAGGAACCTAGTTTGTTCTTGCTCTCCAATAGAAGATTATCTATAAAAATACTGCCCTAAAATAAAAAGCTGCGTAATTAAATTTACGCAGCTTTTTATTTAAATACTTGATGAATATATATTCCTGTAGGCATTGTTTATCAAACCAACCACTAGTATTTTTTAAAAATTATCACCAAGAGCATGAGCCCTTGATTTATCGAGGAATATACCTTGCAATACGTTTAGCCAGCCTACGGAACTTGAAACGCTCCATATAGCTACTTATCATCCTAAGTATATTAAATAATAGGAATAGGTAAAAAACAAGCGACATAAACCATATGGCAATGGTGTTAAACCAATATGTTGGGAAATAAAGTGTACCTATTCGTTTTTCTGGGGCAAAGAGATGCGCTCTTCCATTAATCGAAGTTGGAGTTGCGTAAACGGGATTGTACCTACGAATTAGTCTATTATCTATCTCTTCAACTTTGTTTAACTCGCTACTATTAAGTACAAGATTGCTTAATGCTTTATTGCTATACTTTGTGCTAAGCTGGTAAATTTCATTATCGCCTCCAAATCGTTGGGATAACTCTTTGTAGTGCGCATCCTTCATTTTATTTACCCTTTGAAACAAGGCGTTAAAATTATTTTTAAGCTGATTTAATGCCTCTTTCGCATTTTCGATGCTTGTTAATGAAACTTTTCCTGGGTGTAATGTTGATGTATCGGGGTAATGAAAATTTACTATTGGGTAATCGCGCGAAAGAAGAGCAATTTCATTTTGTAAAATCCTAAGGTTATGTTTTGTATGAGGAGTTTGCTTATTTAAAACGATATCCTTATACGATTCATCAAGTAAAACTTGCAGCTTCGGTATCAAAAAAGAGGCATAATATGTACTTGTGCTTAATTCTTTATTGTACGAGTAAAATTCTTTCTCAAAATCATTAGATGTAAACTGATGTACGCATAGCGCTTCATACGACCATCTACTAATCATTACATCGCCAATTACTGGCACAACCTCCTGATTGCTAATTTTCTTGTGTAATTTATTATAGTTCACAATTACCCCACTGAAAAGAAGTTGTGGCACAAGTATTAGAGGTATCATAACATAAATTGCAACAATAGAGTTAAGTGCTGCCGAAATATTTAGACCAACAAGGTTAGCACAAACTGCTGTAGAGAAAAGTATTAGCCAATGGCTAAAGAGCATCCCCTTAATTTCAAGAATTGAATTACCTACAATAATAAATAGGAACGATTGTATTGCAGAAAAGATAATAAGTACCAATACTTTTGAGTTGATATAGCTGAAATAGCTCAAGTTTAAGAATTTCTCACGTTGCCTAACTCTCCTATCCCTAAAGATATCCTCTGCGCTAATAGTCATTCCAAGAAAAAGGGTTGCCACAACGCTCATAAACAGGTAACTTGGGATATTATCATTGTTACTAAATATATATTCGTTGGGGTTGTTGGCCGTTCCAACTATATATTTTGTAAAATAACCAAGAATTAAAGCCAGTAAAGGTGCTGCAATTAGGCTAATGTAGATAAATTGCTTATTAACTAGCTTGCTAAATAGGTTACGCTTAAAGAATATCCACATTTGCTGCCTCTTTGATGGTATGCTAAAGCTGTTTTGTGGAAGGGGTGCTTTAGCTTCGCAGTTCATCAGCACAATCTTGCTTTCAATATTCTTTTTATAAAGCTCATACCACTGCTGAGCCGATCGCTTTCGCTTTCTTGTAAGCTTACCATACTCATTAACAACACGTGCTTCAACTATCCTAAGAATTTGCTCAGTATTGATATTTCCGCAGGTTAAACACTCACTCTCCTCCGCTTTAAGATAATTTGCTATTTTCTTAAAATAAACAACTGCCCCCATGGGGTTTCCTTGGTACACAACCCTTCCGCCCTGATCGAGCACGATTATCTTATCAAAAAGTTTAAAGATATCTGATGATGGCTGATGGATATTGGCAAACACAATTTTACCCTTAAAGGTCTGCTTTTTAAGCATCAGAATAACTCGTTCAGAGTCCATAGATGATAACCCAGAAGTAGGCTCATCAACAAAAAGGATTCCTGGTTCGCGCAGCAGCTCAATGGCAATATTTAAGCGTTTGCGCTGACCTCCGCTAATAAACTTATTTATAGGATCACCTACTTTAAGATCACGCGCCTCAAGAAGTTCAAAATCAAGAATTATTTTATCAACCAGTTCACGAATTTGAGCATCGGTAAACTTGCTAAAGCTGAGACAGGCGCTAAAATAGAGGTTTTGATAAACGGTTAACTCCTCAACCAATAAATCATCCTGTGGGACGTAA
>JBPXJX010000062.1:0-5872 GCA_051715525.1 Bacteroidales bacterium | reverse complement strand
TAATCGCAGGAACAATTTATACTTCGATTAATGCCAAAGACAACCAAAATGCCACGACAACAATTGCATACAGTTTTAATGTTGCTCAAAATCAATCGCCTGTAATATCAGATATTTCAATAAATCCACTAAACCCAGTAACCGGGCAGGCAATTGTTGTTTCGGCGAGTATTACCGATATCGATGGGTCAGTCCAACAGGCAAGCCTTAAATGGGGCGTTAGCGCAAACGATTTAGCTAATACGGTGAACATGAACTATAGCGGTGGTAAATACAACGCAACAATTCCAGCACAGCCGTCATCTACAACAATTTATCTTAGCATAAATACAAAGGATAATTTGGATGCAACATCGCAAGCGCTATATAATTTCGCCATTGCACAAAACCAATTGCCAACAATTTCAAACATTTCCATTAGTCCAACCAGCCCAGCAACTGGTCAGGCAATTACTTTATCAGCAAATTTTGCCGATGCAGATGGAAGTGTACAAGAAGCATGGATTGATTGGGGAACAGCAGCAAATAGTTTGACAAATAGGGTAAACCTTACAATCTCTTCTGGCGTTGGTAGTGGATTGATACCTGCACAATCAACAGCAGGTACAATTTATCTTAAGGTTACAGCAAAAGATAACTCACAAGATATGTCAAATGCTAATTATAGTTTTAGCGTTTCACCAAGCACTGGAATTGACGATATGAATAGAAATTTGGCAGTTAAAGTTTATCCAAATCCTGCAAAAAACATCATTTATATCGAAGTAAACGAACAGAAAGCGTCAACCATTACAATATCAAATATAATAGGCGAAACATTAATTAACGAGCTTTATAGTGGTGGAAAGCAGCCTATAGATATTAATATGCTAAAATCAGGTGTTTACTTTGTTACAGTTTCTGGCGATGATTTTAGAAGCACCGTTCGTATAGTGAAGTATTAATAAACCAGTTAAAGTAATAAATCGAATTCCGGGCTTAGTCCCGGAATTTTTTATTTTAAAACCAATTATATTAAGTTTTTTAAGTAGGTCAGAATAACCAAAAAATAAAAAAGCAGAGAAAATTTCTCTGCTTTTAGTTTTATATCGAATCAATATTATTTCACTTTATCGCCATCGTAAGCCCACTTAACGTAAGCAGCACCCCAAGTAAAGCCTGCTCCAAACGTTGCAATGATTATGTTATCGCCTTTACGAAGTTTTGGTTCCCACTCCCATAAGCACAATGGAATTGTTGCGCTGGTTGTGTTACCATATTTTTGGATGTTAATCATCACCTTATCCTTGCTTAGGCCCATTCTGTTGCCAGTTGCATCGATAATTCGCATGTTGGCCTGATGTGGAACCAACCAAGCAAGATTTTCAGGAGTTAAGTTGTTGCGTTTCATCATCTCAACAGCAGTATCGGCCATGTTCGAAACAGCTGCCTTAAATACTGGTTGACCATCTTGGAAGATGTAATGCTGACGCTTTGTTACTGTTTCGATAGAGGCAGGATAGCATGAACCGCCAGCTACTTGATGTAAGTACTTACGACCAGAGCCATCAACTCTCATCAAGCTATCAACAACGCCGAATCCTTCAGCATTGGGTTCAAGAAGTACAGCACCAGCGCCATCGCCAAAAATAGGGCAGGTTGCACGGTCGGTATAATCGGTAATTGACGACATCTTATCGGCACCCACAACGATAACCTTTTTGTGCGTTCCAGACTCAACAAACTTCGATGCAGTAATTAATGCGTAGAGAAAACTTGAGCAACCTGCGTTGATATCATATCCAAAAGCATTTTTAATACCAACCTTATCGCTGATGATGTTTGCCGTTGCAGGGAACTGCATATCGGGTGTTACAACACCGCAGATAAGCATATCCACATCATCGGGGTTGGTATTGGTCTTACGAAGGAGCTCATTAACGGCATGAACCGCAATATCTGAAGTACCTAATCCCTCGCCTTTTAGAATTCGTCTTTCTTTGATTCCAATTCGGGTCATTATCCACTCGTCGGTGGTGTCGACCATTTTACTTAATTCTTCGTTTGTAAGAACATATTCGGGCGCATAACCCGCAATTCCAGTAATTGCTGCAGTAATTTTTGACATTAGCTGAAGGCTTCTTTAATTTTTAAACAAAGGTTCGAGCTGATTACCTCTCGGGTTTGGAATATCATGTTCATTATTGCTTTGGGATTTGATGATCCGTGAGCAATAATAACGGGTTCGTTAACGCCAAGGATTGGTGTTCCACCATAGTTCTCGGCATTGAACATCTCGAGGTAAGGATCCTCTATTTTTCTTTTTTTGATAATTCTGTAGAAAGCTTCTGCCTCTTTGAGAACAACATTACCAACAAAACCGTCGCACACAACTACATCGGCCTTATCATCTTTAAAAAGATCGTTTCCTTCTACATTCCCAACGAAGTTGAAATCTTTGTTGCCCTTCATCAATTCAAAGGTACTTTTAACCAAAAGGTTTCCCTTTTCGTCCTCTTCACCAATATTTAGTAAGGCAACTCTTGGGTTCTTGTTATTTAAAACGAATTTAGCATATAGCGATCCTAAAATACCATATTGATATAAAACCTCTGGCTTGCAGTCGGGGTTTAGTCCAACATCAAGTAGAAGGTTAAATTTCTTTTCGCTAACAGGAATATAACTTGCAATAGATGGGCGAATAATACCAGATACCTGTTTAACGGTATACATTGCTCCAACGAGCATTGCCCCAGTACTCCCTGCGCTAGCAAAACCATCAATTTGTTTAGTCGCTAATGCTTTAAAACCATTGCCAATGCTTGAGTCGGGCTTTTTTGTAAAAGCCTTTGCTGGGTTCTCGCACATATCAATAACCTCACTGCTGTGAACGATGTCGAAGTTATCAAGATTGGCATTTTCCCTTTTAAGCAATGAAACGATTTGCTTTTCATCACCAAAAAGAACAATTCTTTGATCGGCCGAAAGTTGCTTTTGAGCTAGTATTGCACCTAAAACTACCGCTTCAGGTGCATAGTCACCACCCATTGCATCTACACCAATTTTCATAAGTAGATTCCTTTAAGTGAAAAGAAGGTATATTAAGCTTGAGCTGCTTTTTCGATTGCTAGTTTACCACGATAAAAACCACACTCTGGGCATACTCTATGGTACTGAATAGCTGAACCGCAGTTAGAGCAAGTTCCTAATGTAGGAAGTACTGCTTTGTAGTGAGTTCTTCTCTTATTTCTTCTCTGCTTAGAAATCTTCGATTTTGGATGTGCCATTTTAGTAATTTATTATTGTAAAACTTAGTTTAATTCTATGTCCTTTAATTTGCTCCAACGAGGGTCGATTTCATCGTTATCCTCCTTTTTTGCTGTTTTAACCGAAAGGCTTTTTAGCTTTGCAAGCATCTCTTTATTACATTTGCTTTTAGTGCCTTTCATGCCATGATATCGTTGAATAGGCAAACTTAAACAGATGCTTTCGTAGATGTATTGCGATATATTAATCTCGCTATCATCAGTTGAAAGTATGATGATTTCGCTATCCTCTTCGGAACGGGTTTCGCTAAATTTAACGTAAAGCGCTCCTTCGTACGAAATCGGAATATCAAACTCCTCAAGGCATCTATCGCATGTAACTTCAACAGTACCGTTAATGGCGATATTTAAATCGATCATTTGGTTCTGCTTGTTGAGCTTAACATCAACATTGAGTTTGCCATGCTTTATTTCACTCTCTTCAAACGCTTCAAAAAACGCATTATCTACCTCAAAGTTGAATGTATGTTTTCCAACTTTAAGTCCTTTAAAATGAATTGAATATGTGTTCAAAATGCTAGCCACCTACTCAAAAAATATCGTGCAAAGGTAAAAAAAATAATATCAAACCAAAAAAATTGAAAATCTATATAACATTGATCAAGAAAAGACTAACTTTTTGAGCGTCTTTTCCTCTCGTTTTCGTCTAAATAGATTTTTCGTAACCTCATCGATTTAGGGGTAATCTCAACATACTCATCCTCCTGAATGTATTCAAGAGCTTCCTCGAGGCTAAACTTGATTGGAGGGGTTAAAACGGTTTTTTCGTCAGAACCCGAAGCACGCATGTTGGTTAACTTCTTCGATTTGGTAACGTTAATAATCATATCGCCGGGGCGAGTATTTTCTCCTACAACCTGACCAGCGTAAACCTCCTCGTGCTGATCGACAAAGAATTTACCTCTATCCTGGAGTTTATATATTGCGTAAGCAAATGATGTTCCGCTTTCCATGGCAACCAACGATCCGTTTTGACGGATCTCAATATCGCCTCGGTAAGGCTCAAAACCTTTTACACGATGTGCAATGATTGCCTCACCAGCAGTTGCTGTTAATAGGATATTACGTAAACCAATGATTCCGCGTGATGGGATTTCGAACTCAAGGTGAATTCTATCGCCACGACGTTCCATGGAAAGTAAACTTCCTCTACGCCTAGTAACCTGCTCAATTGCTTTTCCAGAAACCTCCTCGGGCAGGTCGATTGCAAGGTATTCAATAGGTTCGCACTTTTCGCCACCAACCAGTTTAATGATAACCTGAGGTTGACCTACTTGCAGCTCGTAGCCTTCGCGACGCATGGTTTCGATCAAAACCGAAAGGTGAAGAACTCCACGACCAAATACTGTAAATGCATCGGCTGAGTCGGTTGGCTCTACCCTTAGAGCAAGATTTTTTTCTAACTCTTTATCAAGTCTATCCTTTAAATGGCGAGAGGTTACAAACTTGCCCTCTTTACCAAAGAACGGAGAGTTGTTGATGGTGAAGAGCATGCTCATGGTTGGCTCATCAACATCGATAGTAGGAAGTGGTTCGGGATTTTCAATATCGCAAATAGTATCGCCAATATCAAAATCCTCTATACCTACTAAAGCGCAAATATCACCCGAATTAACTTCATCAACCTTTTTCTTTTCGAGTCCTTCGAAAACAAGAAGGTCTTTTATCTTAGTTTTGACAACTCTTCCATCGCGTTTTGCTAAAGCAACGGCCATTCCCGGCTTAAGCGTTCCTCTATGAAGGTGGCCAATGGCAATACGTCCAACGTATGATGAGTAATCGAGCGAAGTAATCAAAAGTTGAGGTGTACCTTTCAACGATTTTGGAGCAGGAATATTCTTTAGTATACACTCAAAAAGAGGTAGAATGTCATTACCTGGCTTTTTCCAATCGTCGGACATCCATCCCTGTTTTGCGCTACCAAAAATGGTTGGGAAGTTCAGCTGATCCTCGTTGGCGTCGAGGTTGAACATCAGCTCAAAAACTTGCTCCTGAACTTCTTCGGGGCGACAGTTTGGCTTGTCAACTTTGTTGATTACAACAATTGGCTTTAATCCAAGCGAAAGCGCTTTTTGGAGTACAAAACGAGTTTGAGGCATTGTTCCCTCAAAGGCATCAACTAAAAGTAGAACGCCATCGGCCATGTTTAGAACGCGTTCAACCTCGCCACCAAAGTCGGAGTGACCCGGGGTGTCGATGATGTTTATCTTTACACCTTTATAGTTAACAGATACGTTTTTAGCAAGAATGGTTATTCCTCTCTCTCTCTCAAGATCATTGCTGTCGAGTATAAGCTCACCGGGTCTTTCATGATCCTTGAATAGTTTTCCAACCAGAATCATCTTATCAACGAGCGTGGTTTTTCCGTGGTCAACGTGCGCAATGATTGCAATATTTCTAATCCCTTGCATTTCAGTATGTATAAATTTTGGGCTGCAAAGGTAACCCTAAAATTGAATAATTGTTCGTTTATTTTAAAAAAAGGCTAATCAATAGAAATTTCCTCTATTTCAGGAAGGTTGAAAAGATAAGGAATAAAAAAAGGTTGACATTTTGCCAACCTCTTT
>JBPXJX010000061.1:0-6526 GCA_051715525.1 Bacteroidales bacterium | reverse complement strand
TCAGGGAACATCATTAAAATATACGGGTTAGGTATCACTGATTTAAACTTACAATCAAATAACTTAACAGTTTTAGATGTAACAGAGGCCACTGAATTAACAAATCTCGATTGTAAATCTAATAAACTTACTACACTTAACTTATCTAAGAATAGTGTTCTAAATTCTTTACAATGCCAGTCGAATCTACTTACAACTTTAACGCTACCAAACAATACCGAACCAACTAGTATTCAATGTCAAGAAAATCGCTTAACTTTTAAAACACTTCCATTAAGAAAGACAAATTATACTAATTACGTCTATAGCCCTCAATCATCTTTAGAAACTCCTAATAAAAATTACAATATTTCTGAGAAAATTGATCTTAGCAACCAAAGGATCATTAATAATATAGAAACCGTATACACTTGGAAAACTCAAGGCGGCATAACACTTAATGAAGGTATTGATTACGTCAGAAATTTTGGAGAATTTTGTTTCATAAATCCTCAAATGGATAGTGTTATATGCGAAATGACAAATTCAAATTTCCCTGATTTAATATTAAAGACTAAAGCAATAGCGATTAATCTACCAGCCCCTACTATCTCCATGGTCACAAGAAATAAAATAGGTTATAATTTTAGTTTTTCTGTAGATTCAGAATACTATTCTGGAACAATTGTGGTTGATTGGGGAGATGGCAAACTTATTGGTTATTCAGGTGGAGGTTACCATGGTATTACTGGAAAGTTAGCGGGTGATACAATAATAGTATATGGAGTGAACATTTATGGTTTGAATGTATCAAATAAGCTTTCTTCAATCGATATTTCAGGAGCAATTCAATTAAAGTGGCTTAATTGTAGTGATAATATATTAACAACAATTGATGCATCAAACAATACGATTCTTACATCTCTGAATTGTTTTAATAATAAAATTACCTCTCTAAATTTATCGAAGAATACTTTAATTAATAATATTGATTGCAGTAGAAATGTGTTAACCTCGCTCGATGTATCAAACAATGTTTTACTTACACATCTTAGGTGTTCTGATAACAAACTAACTGAAATAAGTATTTCCAAAAACACCTTGCTTAAGGAGATCGCTTGCAGTTCAAACGATCTCACAACACTGGATGTTACTAATAATTCTGCACTTACTGAGCTGTACTGTTACAACAATGAACTAAGTTCTTTATATGTATCGAACAATCCTAATCTAAAAACAATTCAATGTCAACTTAACAATCTTACTTTTATTACTCTTCCAAGTATTCAGAATACATGGACTACATATGATTATTACGCGCAAGCTTTACTAAGATTACCTAAGAACAATTTTTCTGTTGGAGATTCAATTGATTTAAGCAGTCAACGAATAGTTGACGGCAATGCAACAGCATATTCATGGAAAAATGTTAAAGGAAATATACTTATCAAAGGATTAGATTATTCGGAAAATAATGGAAAATTTACCTTCTTGAAAACTCAAAGCGACTATGTTTTCTGCCAAATGACAAACTCAAAATTCCCTGACTTAATACTTTCAACCGACACGGTTACCGTTCCACCTATAACTCCTTTAGTCACTTTGGCTACAAATACAAACGCTAGTAATGAATTTTCATTTAAAGTTTACAGAACCATAAATAATAATAAGCCTATTCAAGTTGATTGGGGTAATGGTATTATTACAGATTGTGCTATTGATAATCTAGGAGATATTAAAGGAACTTTGACAGGAGATACTATTAAAATATACGGAATAGGTGTTACATCTTTATTTATAGAATGCCAAGACATTACAGACTTGAACATATCCTGTACTAATAACCTGCTAAATATTCTTGACTGTCACTCCAATCAATTAACTTCAATTGATATTTCAAAGGCAACCTCATTAGAAACTCTCAATTGCAGTTCAAACAAATTTACTTCACTTAAAATTAATTCTTCTTCGTTAAGGACACTCAATTGCAGTTCAAACAATTTAGTTTCACTTGATATTTCCAAAGCTCTTAAATTAACTTATCTAGATTGTAGTTTAAATCAACTTACATTTAATACGCTTCCATTAAATCATAACCTTAACAATTACATATACGATCCACAGCAATCCTATAAACTTCCTAAAGTTAATTATGAAGTAAATGAGATAATTGACATCAGCAACCTTTATTCTTCAAATGGACATATTACTACATATACATGGTCAACGAATGAGATCCTCACATCCCCTGTACATTATTCTTATTATTATGGGTTATTTAAATTTCAAGATCCGTGTAAAAATATTTTCTGTCAAATGACTAATGCCTCATTCCCCGCTCTAGTGCTTACAACAGAATTAATAAATATTACAGGATCTAGTACAACCTCAATAGCTGAAAATAGCTTTAAGGTTAATATCTTCCCAAATCCAATAAATGATATT
Organism: Bacteroidales bacterium; assembly: GCA_051715525.1. Classification (GTDB taxonomy): domain Bacteria; phylum Bacteroidota; class Bacteroidia; order Bacteroidales; family Tenuifilaceae; genus UBA8529. Next base: position 4,102 of record JBPXJX010000061.1, on the reverse strand, counting down.
CTATATATTGAAAGTTATGAAAATATTACAAAAATTATTATTTATACTATAACAGGAGTAAAGGTTTATGAAAAACAAGGGGATAACTCACTAACTATGATTATTCCTACTGCTGATTTCCCTAAAGGATTGCTAATTGTTAAGGTTTATGGGGCAGATGGCGTAATGGAGAAGAAAATAATAAAGGAATAAAAAGAGTTCCGAACTCTAACTCTATTTCACCCTTTCAGGATTATTCTTTATAAAAGCCTCCCACGAAGAGGCTTTTTTTGCACCTCCAACCTTCTTTACTTTCTCTGTTCCACTAATTACCGAACCTTGGTAAAAATGGCAAATTGCTGCTCCTAAGGCATCCGTGGCATCGAGTTTTGCATCAGAAAAATCCTTTACCTTTAGAATTGAAGCAAGCATGGCAGCCACCTGCTCTTTTGAGGCTGCTCCTTGCCCTGTTATTGATTGCTTTATTTTACGCGGAGCATATTCAAAAATTGGAACTGAGCGCGAAAGTGCTGCAGCCATAGCAACTCCCTGTGCTCGCCCAAGTTTAAGCATACTCTGAACGTTCTTACCAAAGAATGGTGACTCAATGGCCAGCTCGTCGGGATGGTACTCATCAACCAGCTGCTGAACACGCTCATAAATGGCTTTTAGTTTCAGGTAATGGTCGGTGTATTTTTTAAGTTCAATGACTCCAAGAACGATTAATTCTATTTTATTTCTACCCTCACAACGAATAGCTGCATATCCAAGAATATTCGTTCCTGGATCAATTCCAAGTATTACGCGTTCATTTATTGCAGTCATCAACTACTCCACTTATAGACTTATAAACTTATCAACTTGTTAACCAAAAATAACTACCATGCACCTATCTCCTCGTACAGCCCTTTACCAGTAATCAATTGAGATTTCTTAATGTTCAAATTAACACTTTTAATGGGCAGAGCACCTATATGGTTTAACGCAGCAGCAAAACTAGCCTCGGTGATATCGCCAAACTTTTTGGTGTAATCATCGTCAGCGGCAACATCAACATCAAGGCCGGTAAAGTAATCGCCTACACCATTGGAATTCTTCAACGATATACAAATTGGTAGAAAAACCCAATCGAATTGATCATACATAAAAACAGGCATACCTACTGGCTTACCGTGTGTTTTGCTGCCGACTAAAGCAACTGTCATAAATGGCTTTAAGCCATTTATCACCAATTCACTTGCTGATGCCGTACCATTTGTAGTGATAAATGTTGCTCTACTTAAAGCTAAAGCATTGGCTTTGGATATGAAGTTTAATGCTTTATTATAGCTTGTATACCGATTGTTGTAGGAATATACCGTATAAACCTTACCATTCGCAGTACTCCCTCCAATTAAACTCGCTAAATCATTTGACACATCAATAACACCTCCTCCGTTATACCTTAAATCGACTATTAACTCGTTTACACTCTCGCTTTTAAACTTAGCAAAAGTGGCATCAAGTTCACTGGTAGTTGGAGGGATAAACCCTTTAAGCACTAAATAGCCTATCTTTTGGGAATTCAACGTATATACACTATCAAACAGAACAGTATTCATTACAATCTCAGCCTTTGTAAATGTATGAGATACGCTTGTCCCTGAGGGCGAAACAAATCCCAAGGTTTTTGAAATACCTGGTTGATTCTCGCCCATTAGCTGGTTAAAGTTATCTTTAGTTGGTATTACACCATCAATAGTCGCAATTCTCCAACCACGCTTAATCCCTTTGGCAACCAATGGAGAACTCTTAAACACATAACCAATCCAGAGCTTTCCATCATCATCGAAAATTGTACCAAAACCAAATCCATAGTATTTACCTTCGTTATATGAATTGTATTCTAATTTAGTTGTTACGTAGCTCCATTTATCAGGAGGGTTTACCATTAATGCTTCCATCAATTCAACAGGGGTTTCGTAGCTATTGATGTCAACATTCGGAACTTTATCGTACCAATAGTAAGCATCGTGCATTATAGCGTTTAACTCCTTTTTAGCCTCATAATCCCAATTGGTGTCTTCTTTATCGAAACAACCCGTTAATATAAATGAACAGGTAATTACGAGGCTAATACTTCCTAGAACCTTGATAGCTTTCATTTCTTATTTACTTTTTTAATTGCTGATAAACGATTCCTAAAATAATCAAAACAATTCCAAAAATAGTAGTCCAATAAATTTGCTCACCCAATACTAAGCTAATAAATATTAGCGCAACAAAAGGGACTAAATAAATAACATTACCTAAACGAGCAGTATTTTCGGCATAGTTCAATGCCTTTAGCCATAGAACAAAAGTTATGCCCATTTCAAATGCACCAATATAAGCGGATGCATAAATACCATTTGCCTGTATACTCCAAAAACCTTCAGAAAACAATCCAACTACTAAACTAAATACTGTTGCAAAGCCAAAACTCAGAAAAAGTTTAACCACCTCATCCTTAACCCCGTTTTTAACATTCAACAACCAGAACGAGGCCCAAACCAAAGAACTTGAAAGAGCTAAAACAACTCCGAGCGGGTTACTTTTCGAGAAAATTGATAGACTCCCCTGCGATGAGATAAAGATTACACCCACAAAACTTATAAATAGAGCTATTATACTATTAAACTTAAGTTTATGACCCAGAAAAGGAACTGAGAGCAGAACAAGAATTATTGGCCAAATGTAGTTTAGGGGTTGAGCCACCTGTGCAGGGAGCAAATCGTATGCTTTAAAGAGCACAAAATAGTATAAAAAAGGATTAAGGAACCCTAACAAGATTGACCAGCCCAACTGTTTCCTCGTAATTCGATAAATATCAGGAAGTTTTCGCTGAACAAGCATTACTAAAAAGAGAATTATTGTTGCAAATAGCGATGCCCAAAATAGCAATTGGACATAGTTAAAAAACTTAAGTCCAATTTTAAATGCTGAAGCAGATGTTCCCCAAAATAGGATTACAAATCCGGCAAAAAGATATGCTAGTTTCTGATTTTTCATTCTAAATAAAAAGTGAAAGATACATAAAGGATTTATTGATTGCCCTTAAGTTTATTCAGTAGTTTAATGGCTTCTCGTTTATAGGTAGAATCTTCTTTAACAATCTGATCTAAAATAGGTATAGCTTCATTGCTCCTTTGTGCACCTATTAACGATAAAGTGTAGTACCATCGAGCATCAACGAATTGAGTCTTTTGAGGGTTATTCGCTAACTCCGATAAGTTAACAATAGCATCATCGAACTGAGTTAGATGATAATAGCAGATTGATTTATAAAATAGTATAGAGTCGCTCAATGGTAATTCATATACAATTGATTCAAAAGCGTTTAGTGCTGCTTCATACTTCTTTTTCTCAAACATCCTTATTGCTTCTTGCACTCTAAATGAGTATGACAAACCTTCGGATTTACTGATTCGTTTTGATTTTGTCTCATAAGCCATACCTTCGGCGGCAGCAACCTTTTTACTAGCACCTGCTGGGGCAAACATTACCTCATTATCAGCAACAGCAGTTTTATCAAATTTTATATTACTTGTTGATACACTTTCGGTAACCACATCATCTTTTAACGCTTCAACTATTTCCTTGTCCGTTAGAATGCTATCGGCAAGAACCGGTGCAGAATAGCTAAGCAACGCAACCGCTTCAACTACCTCGGTTTTAACCAACCCTTTCTTATTCTTTACAACATCGTAGCTGGCTAACATCAAAGTATCCTTAAACCCATTTTCTGAACCTGCAATATCGGATAGTTCCATTTTAGCAATCGCTGCATATTCGAGTTTTGGTTGCTTATGAATAATAAAAAAGAATATCGACGAGATGCTTATTAGCACCAATATTGTTGCAGCAATTTGAATATTAAATCTTAAGTGACGAATCTCTCTTCTTGGCTTAAGAACGTATGCATCAACCTTACGATGAAGGTCGAGGGTAATTTCATCAATCTTTTCGGGCTTTTCAAGAAGCGATAAACCCTCTAGTTCATCACTACAAATCTCGCATGAAGCGATATGCCGTTCAACCATATTTTTCATATAGCCCGGCAAATCACCCTTAATGTACTTTAAAAGCACATCGGATGAGATGA
>JBPXJX010000060.1:0-2441 GCA_051715525.1 Bacteroidales bacterium | reverse complement strand
TTCACTTTTTTCTAAGTTTCATATTCAGAATAAACCATTTGCTTTTATAGTCGTTTAATAAATCAAAGAATAATTAGTTTTGCATCTAAATAGACTTAAAGTGATTAGAAAAATTATAATATCAGCTTTTTCATTAGCTCTAACCCTTCTACTCGTTAGCTGGGGAGGTACGGGTCATAAGAAAATAAGCGAATATGCTGGATTATCGTTTAACTCCGAAATGGTTGAGTTTAATACATGGGTGTCTTTTATAAAAGATCATGCCTCTGATCCAGATTACAACGGTGAATCAAAAACTAGGCATTACATTGATATAGATAATTACAATGATTTCTTAACTACTGGTAAAATAGAGCAAAATAAAGAGGCTGCTTACATTAAGTATGGAAAGTCTTTTGTAGATGAGAACGGTACACTACCTTGGGTAACTCAAGAAACATATAATTATCTAGTTAACTGCTTTGTTGCAAGAGAATTTGATAAGGCAAAACAATTTGCAGCAAACCTTGGACATTATGTTGCTGATGGGCATATGCCTTTGCATATCACTAAAAACTATGATGGTCAATATACTGGTAATAATGGTATTCACTCACTTTTTGAAACAAAGATGATTGATAGAAAATCATCCTTAATAACATATTCTGGTGAGGAGATAAAAAAAATAGACAACATACAGCAATATATTTTTGACTATATTTATTTTAATAATAAATATGTTGATTCAATATTGATTGCTGACAATTATGCTAGAGGCGTTAGTGGGGGTAGCACTTCATCATCAACATACTATGATGCCATGTGGAGCAAGTCGAGCAAATACACTATTATGCTATTTAAAAATGCTTCGCATGCATTGGCTGAGCTGATTTATACCGCATGGGTTACCGCCGGAAAACCTTCGTTTACAAGCACCGATATTGATAACCAAACCCTTCAATTTACCGAAATACTTGAGCCCACTTCACCAAATCCATTTAAAGAAAAAACTACAATTAGGTATAACCTCCCAGAAAACACAGATATAACGCTACAGGTAAAGGATATGCTTGGAAATACCGTAACTACCCTTGTAAAAGGATTCCAAACCGCTGGATCATACAAAACTGATTGGTATCCCGAAAATCAATATCAGGGAATTTATTTCCTAATACTTGATACTCCAAAGCTACATAAAGTGCGGAAGATGATGGTTTCTAGGTAGTTTGTTCTGAGTTGGAAGTTGTTAATTCTGGGTTACAGGGTTACAGGGTTAAAGAGTTACAGGGTTACAGAGTTACAGGGTTGCAGAGTTTCAGGGTTGCAGGGTTCTGAGTTGTGACTTCTGAGTTGTGAGCAGTGAGCAATTAGCTATTAGCTATTAGCTGTGAGCTGTGAGCAATTAGCAATTTGCCGAGAGCTAAAAGCTAAGAGCTGAGAGTTTAGGGTTGTGGGCGCGAACAACTATAAAAATACTCTCTACCGATTATTTAACCTCCTAGCATTAACAGTATAGGTGTTATTCGAAGGATTAACATCAATACCGTGCTCATCGAGGAGCTCAAGTTTATTAATTTTCTTGTATAGGTTCTTTTCAATAATTGAGTTTGTAGCGCCATTTTTCCATACCTCAGGTGTTTGATGAACAATTTCGGTAGTTCCATCCTGATAGCTAATTTTTAAGCTTATTAAAGATGGGAATCGGCCTAAACGTTCGATATTTATGAAGTACTTATCACTTTTTTCAATAATCTCTTTAATACTCAAATCAACATAACCAAATTCATAAACCCATGGTTTAAAAAACCAGCTAAGATCTTTACCCGAAACTTTAGAAAAAGTATTTAGCAAATCCATAGGGAGTGGATGTTTCCCATTCCAATTATTCATAAACTCGTGCAACGATTTCTTAAAAATATCATCGCCAACTAAATCTTTAAGATTTAAAAAGAACAATGCTGCCTTAGGATAAGAAATGTACTCGTATGAAGGATTTCGCATTGAATTTGAGTTTGTAAATAATGGTAAATCGAGCATGGTTCCCATTTCGGGTTGGTACTCTTCAACAAAACAAATTTTTGCGTAATTAGGGTCCATTTCCGTTACAAAAAAGAATGTAGCAAGGCTTGTAAGTCCTTCGTCCATCCAAGCATGTTTTGTTTCATTAAATCCGCAGAAGAATGGAAAATATGAATGAAATATCTCATGCGCAGTTAAATCGATAGTACTATGAATATCTTCATATGAGCGATTATTAACAATCATAGGATACTCCATTTCGCTCAAACCATTGAAAATGGTGATTTTTGGGAATGGAAATGGATATGCAGGAAAGTTATAACTCATCAACTCAATGGCCTGACGACCATAATTAATAACTTTATAAAAATCTTTAGAATCCTTATTATAGGCTACATCAAGCATCGTCTTTCGACTAGTTTTTTTATCAACAATTACACTTA
>JBPXJX010000059.1:0-1530 GCA_051715525.1 Bacteroidales bacterium | reverse complement strand
TTTACCCATATAGTAAACTAATAAAGCAAAAACAGCCAGAATTAATATGATAGCTATGAAGAATAATGCTGAACCAAAAAAGAACGATTCGTAGGGCTTAACACCTAATTTTGATGTTTTAATAAAACGAATATCCTTTCCAATGAATTTAATATCCTCCTTACTATATCCATACACCTGTGTTGCTCCAGAATCGTTACCATCGGATGTAACCCTAACGTTATACTCCTCGGATTTAAGGGTAATATATTGAGCTTTGGCGGGATCAAAATAGGTAAATTCAATTGGTGGAATCGAAAAATTCCCAGGTGTGCGAGGAATTGCAACATATTCGAAAAGTTTAGAGCCTGACGCCCCATTTGCAGAGGTATTAATATTATCACTTGTTTTAGGATCAAACACTTCAAAACCATCGGGAAACTGAACTTTTGGTGATTCTATTAGTTTGATATTACCTGCACCTGTTAGTTTTATTTTAAGAGTAATGGCTTCGTTGGTTTTAACAACCTTTTTATCAAGTGTTGGCTCAAGTTTGAAACTACCAACACCGCCTTTAAACGATTCGGGTGCATTGGCAGGTAAATCTTTTACTTCAATTGATATTGGTTTACTTGTTAATTTTTTTCTATAAGTCTCAACTGAACCAAAAAAGTCATCGAAAATTGATTGCGATCTATTAACTCTTTGCTGATAAAGCACTACGAGTTCAAAGGGATCAATTTCGATTGTTTTATTCTTTTGTGGAAACAAAAGATATTTTTTAATTATTCCAACATTATAAATCTTTCCATTTATATTCTCTCTTTGAAACTCAATATTTGGGGCTGTTTCAATCTCCTGGCTCCAAAAACTGTTAAAGGAAGGGAATTTTAAATCCTCAAAATTGGCAAGCGATACCCTTGTGTATATTTTTAAAGTAGCATATATTGGTTCACCTAAATAAACTGAACGTCGGCTAACATCTACACCAACGAATAGTTCAGAATTAGGTAAATCTTCGCGAGTTTGGGTTTGCTCCTCCTGTCCTCCACCCTGATTTTGGCCTCTTTGCTGATCTGAACTGCTTTGCTTAATAACCTCAATGGTTATTGGTTTTGATCTATACTCTTTACCCTCTACAATTGCTACAGCAGGCTCAAAGGTAAATTTTCCCTCTTTTGAAGCCTCAAGAATATAAGTATATGCAATGGTTTCGCTTTGCGTAACACGGCCATTAATTACCTGAACACTTGTGCTATGCGACGAGCTTGGACCTGCCAAAATTTCAAAACCTGAAATAGTTGGAGGGGTAAGCGATGTTGGCTGTTTGTTTATTGAATAGCTTAATCTGAACTGCTCGCCAACTGACACCAGGCTGGGAGCGTATGCTTCGAGCAATACCTCTTGAGCTAATGAGATATTTACAGCTATTAATAAACCTAAAAATGATAATATCTTTTTCATACCAAATTAAATATGCATTACCAGTTCTTTTCAACCCTAACCTTTGCAGCTTTTGCTTGTTGCTCTCTAAGTTTTTGCTGAATTTTA
>JBPXJX010000058.1:0-1060 GCA_051715525.1 Bacteroidales bacterium | reverse complement strand
TACGACCAAAAGCAATTAAATCGCCTGAATTGTTGTCGACATCTTGCTCAGCCCTCTTTAAATCAAACCCTCCAGATAGAATTAAGGTTCCTTTAAAAGTATCTCTAAAAGTTTTCTTGATGGATGCAGGTACTTGTGGAGCTCCCATTGCGCTGTGATCAACAAGATGTATATACACCAATCCAATCTCGTTTAACTTCTTAGCAAGATAAGTGTAAGTTTCATCGATCTCAGGATAATGAGGCATATCGCTTGCTACGCCATAAGGCGAAAGGCGGATGCCAACCTTTTCCTTGCCAATTGATTTGCTAACCGCTTCGGCAACTTCAATCACAAATCGGCAACGATTTTCAATACTCCCTCCATAACTGTCAGTTCTTACATTGCTTATGGGTGATAAGAATTGCTCAAGTAAATAGCCATTTGCTCCGTGCAACTCAACGCCATCAAAACCCGCTTCAATTGCATTTCTCGATGCTTTAACAAACTCCTCTTTGGTCATCGCAAGTTCAGAAGATGTCATTTCTTTAGGTGTTGGGAAATCAAGCATCCCATTGCTATCAGTCCACATTTGCCCAGCAGGTTTTACCGCCGATGGCGCTAGTACGGTTGCTCCATTAGGAAGATTTAATTGATGACTTATTCTTCCTGTATGCATTAGCTGAACAAATATCCGGCTGCCTTTAGAATGAACTGTGGAGGTAACCTTTTTCCACCCTTCAACTTGTTCTTTGCTGAAAATGCCAGGAATACGAGAATACCCTAAACCATTTGGAGATGGCGAAGTGCCTTCAGTAATTATTAAGCCTGCGCTGGCACGCTGACCATAATAAGTTGCAATTAAATCGTTTGGCACATTACCTATAGCCCTTGATCTTGTCATAGGCGACATTACAATTCGATTTTTGAGTTCAATTTTGCCTAAAGAGTAGGCTTCGAATAGTTTTTTCTTTTCCATTTATTTGATTTTTATTGATTAGCAGGTTATGAATTGCACTATCAACAATTAATTTCTTCTTATGTTGCATAATCCATTTTTTTGTCTGATTTATCTTTTTTA
>JBPXJX010000057.1:0-2251 GCA_051715525.1 Bacteroidales bacterium | reverse complement strand
TCAACTATTTGGCACGAAATCAAAAAAAACTAAATTTACAGTTATTAAAAATTCGTCCAAAAAATACTCAACATCAAGTATTTTCAACTTTCTAATTCAAATAACTATATTACTAAATCCATTTTTTTTGTAATTTGGCCAACGTTATCACACGCAATAAATTCACTTTACTATCAATGGCCACCCCTACTACTTCAGCACACTCGGACGTTTTATCGCTTTGGAACTCAAAAAATATTCTCAACAAAAGCAACTCAAACAGACTTCACGTCGAATCTAACCCACTGTTAACATCTATATTTCAAATGGTTAGAACGGTACCTATCGTGGTAGATGTAAAAAAAATGACCCAGCAGTATGTGGGTGTCGATGTAGAAGAATGGTGGGGATGGAAAATAGAAGAGATTTTTGGTGAAGGGGTTCTTTCTTACACAAAGCTTATACACCCCTCAGATCTTGGTGTTCACAATCTGTGTAATAAACTTTTATTCTACATTTTAGAAAGATGTACTACAGAAGACAAATATAACCTTAACATACTCCTGAACTTTAAACTACGAAAGTCAGATGGCAGCTACATCCACATTACTCAATCGACCAAAATTCTTGAGCTAGACCCTGACGGTAGCATCAGAAGCTTGCTCGTATTGCTTCAAGAAAACAATACATTGAGCCATTCTTATCAAAAGAGGTACATTCGTTTTTGGGGGAAAGACTTTGACGGGCGACTGTACGAATACTTGCCCGATGTGGAAGACCTTCAACAGATAGAATTGCCTTCTAAACGTGAAATCGAGATTATAAGTTATCTCGTTTCAGGAGAAGAAAGCAAAACTATCGCCGAGCATTTAAGTATTAGTAAGCATACGGTGGATACGCACCGTAGGCATCTTTTGCAGAAATTTTATTTAAAAAACACTGGAGAACTCATCAACTTGGTTCATATCACTCGTCTTTTAGACCCCTCTAACTGAGTCTCTTAGCTTTTCTAGTGACAAGTTTTTTTGAAATTGCTGGTATTTTTTGGGTGAAACGCCAAAATGTTTTTGAAACATCTTGGTAAATTTTATGGGATGCGCATACCCAATAATCTTAGAAACCGACGTAATGGTATATCCACTTCGAATAAGGTTTGCAGCATGATCCATTTTTTTCATCATATAATACTGGTGCAGGGTGACGCCATAGTACTGTTTAAAAACTCGTTTAAACGTGCTTTCTCTCATACTGAGTTCTTCACAAATATTATCTAAAGATGGAAGTTCTGATTCGAAGTTTGGCCCTATATACTTATTAACTACTTGTTCTAATTTGTCAACAACGATGTTAGGATATTCGGGCTGTTCTTTTTTTGAGACTTCTACTTTTTCAATTTTAGTACGTATAACCTCTTCTTGTTTTTCACAAAGCTTAGAGGAATAATCAATTGAAAAAGGAATTCTTTTTTCAATTAAATCTCCTTCTATTCGTTTAAAATCTTCGATGTTTAAAACAATGGTTAACTGTTCTTGCGAGGTGGAGTTTTTCTTAGCGTTCATTGAAGCGTTTTTTATAAATCTTCGTAAAGCCTGAAATATGGCTGTAACCTATTTTTAATGCAATCTGAGATAGTGTATATTCTCCCGTTTGATACATTTTACGGGCATACACCAGTTTATGTTCAAGCAGGTACTGATAAGGGCTTTGTCCGTATATTTTCTTAAATAATACCTTAAATTTACTAACACTCATCCCTACTTCTTGGGCAAATTGCTCCAGTTTTGGAATAGGTAAATGAACATTTTGGATAACTCTTTCTACTACTTGCTCTATTTTACGCTTCTCTTTTCTATAATACGCATTTTCCTGGCAGACGTTTATGCTGTTTTCTATTTCGTCGATAACTCGATATATTAAATCATAAATAAAAGCCCTAAAAAATAAAATATTACTTGTAGATAATGAAAGTTGCTCCCAAAGTAGGTGAAATTTATTAGAAATAATATGTTTATCCTTACTCCATTCTTTACATAAATAAGGAGCAACCAATGCTACTTCGTCAATTGGAAGTTTTAATTCATTTTTTAACCACTTTTGATCTAAAAACAAGTAAATACATCTCGTATAGTTTTTATCACAAAATTTAAAGCAAATTGGGTTAATTATTGAATAATCCTGCAAATACATTGGGAAATCTTTGTTTGAACTTATATGAAAGAAAAACTCACCAAAAACCCCATAATGAATATCTTTATCAATAACCCATTTTCAG
>JBPXJX010000056.1:0-1150 GCA_051715525.1 Bacteroidales bacterium | reverse complement strand
TGAATTGTAGAAAATATTCATCGTTTCGATGGAAATGCTGAGTTTTACCTCAAAGCCATCATTAAGTTGAAGAAAGCGATTAAACCGAAACATGCTATCAGAAAACATGAAAATTGGAGTTTAGAAAAATTAGGGATTGATGCATCCCAAATCGAAAAGTTAGTGAAGCAGCTTGACACAGTTTTTTTAGAGAGATAGAATTGAAATAGTCAATTTATCACTAAATATTTGAAGTCTTTGAATCGTTCAACAACAACTAATACATAGCACGCCAGTAACTTGCTTATTAATTTACTCTTCTCGAAATCATAAAATAATGATATTTTAGGAACCAAAACAACCCAATTACCACATTACCATTAACATAATATTTGAATCCAACAACCCATCGCCATTAGGTTGATTAAGTAGGTTCACTTCGATATAGCAAGATGTATGAAAGGAATAAGATTAGTATACACATTAAAGGAAAATATTAAGACAGCCATGTAACTTATTAATTTGCAACACTTTTAAAAATGAAAATGGCCTCACTTTACTTTTTTAGTAGTTTGTTTTAATCAACTTGATTCATTTTTTGATGAAAACCCCTTTTACCTTGGTGACAAAGGGTTTCTTCAGCCATATTCCAAATATAGTACTATTCATTTATTTACAAAAAAATCCATAAGTTATGACAACAGATCAATTCAGCGGAAAAGGCATCAAATACACTTTAGAGGATAAGTTTTTCTGGGCTGCAGTATTCAATTTGGCCCGGCATAATGCATTCATCACAATTAATCATATTAATCAGCAGCTTGGAATTAAGCCGATTGAAAATGATCAGGACATTAACTCGATAAAAATTAGTTGGAATGCAAGTTTTGATAGCGAAAACCTTGAAAGGAAAGCAAAGCTATATGCTTTGATAAACAAGCACTTTCCGTTTTTAATCGCGTCTTCATACGGACAAAGGTCATACGAGGTAATGAGCAGCATTCCAATTGGCAAAAATGGCAGAACACGTCTGAAATCAAATGTTGAAAGGAAAACAGAACAGGCCGATTCTTTGGACTTGAAGATGTTACTTGATTTACTAATTGTTTTCATTGAAAAACTGAGAGATTTCAGGAATTACTATTCGCATTACAAACAGATCGGAAGAGCG
>JBPXJX010000055.1:0-1660 GCA_051715525.1 Bacteroidales bacterium | reverse complement strand
TTCATTTCTGATTTATCTCAACTTACTATGAAGTAATGAATAATTGGTCAATTTAAAAAAACAAAATTGATTTGCTAGTTATTGACTTCAGATTTTGCAGTACCTGCGTATAAGTATTTTGGTGTTAATCAATATTCAAATTGAACGTTAAGGTTGATAAACTATTCCTCATATAAAACATAAAAATACCCCGTCATAATAATAACGGGGTATAATAAACAAATTAAAATTTTTCTAAAAAATTATGCAATAATTCCAATTAATAGCTAGAAGGTTCCACGTAGCGAAACAGAAACATTTCGCCCAGCGGCACTAATATTCGAAGCAAATACTCTGTAATTTTTATCTAAGATATTTTCAATAGCCACCTGCAATTGTATGTGCTTGTTAAATTGATATGCCGCTCTGATGTTTAGTGTATACCAAGCTGGCATATAACCTTTAATTGGGTCGGCAGAGAAACTTGCATTATCCTCGCCAAAAAGGTTATAATCGGCCGATTTTTTTGCTCCGCTGTATGAAATATAAAATTCTCCTCTTAATTTTTTAAGATTAAGATTAAAACTTGTTTTCCCAAAAACAGGTGCAACATGGTCGAGCGGATAATCGGTAGTATCCGTTTTAATTCGTCCATAGGTGTAATTTAATGAGCTTGTGATAGCGAAGTTTTCGGTAAAACTTGCATTCAAGTAACCACTCATTCCATAAATGAAAGCTTCATTAGCATTTACGTTCATCGTTACTTGGCTTAATTGGCCACTATACATAATTGAATCTTCGCCATTAAAAGTTCCTAATTGTGTGGTTATTGCCTGCTTATACCAAGTGTAGTAGCCGTTAACACCAATTGTAACCATGTTATCAATGGTTTTTGACACACCAAGGTCAAGATTATAAGTGTATTCAGGCTTTAAATTTGGATTTGGAACAATTACACTTCCGGCTTTTGATTCAAAAACTTTACTTAAATCGTCAACATTTGGTGCTCTAAAACCTGACGAACCCACTAAAGTAAATCGCCAATCAGCACCCGGCATATAAATTAATCCTAGATTCCCGTTAATAGAAGTATTCTTTTGAGTTACATCATCGAACGGGAATGGAAAAAAGGATTTATCGTTGAATTTTGAATGAAGTTGAACATGGTTTACCCTAATTCCCTCGTTCAAAATAAAATGCTCACTAAATTCAAATGAATGTGTTAAATATCCGGCAATACTTTGCATTACTGATCCACCATCAGGATATCGGGTACTTAAAGGAGAAATTGCCCCGGTAACAATATCTTTAGTATCAGCTGTTGAGTTTACTTTATTGTACCATCCATCCAACCCATAACGGATTTCGTTTCGATTCAGCTTTTTAGCAAAATCAACATTTAAAGTTACGATATTCAATTTCTCAACATTGCCATTTAGCCCATTCTTTCTAAATTTTCGATTATATCTACTTTCCTCCACTTTCTGATATCCTATTATAAAACGAGCGTTATCATAGAAACTATTATCACTAATTAAGTTTAGCGTGTAGGATGCAAATAATCTATTTTGAGGGCCATAATACCACTCCCCATACTTTGGTGTAAGCCCACTCATTTCGGTTAATCTATCGTAGCGGTTAATGTTACTCGAAGTAGAGTATAGATCGGAAGAGGGTCGTG
>JBPXJX010000054.1:0-17362 GCA_051715525.1 Bacteroidales bacterium | reverse complement strand
AAACTTGGTGTATTTGTAGGTTCAAAGGGAAGAGTCGGAATTGTTTCAAAATAAAATAGACCATTACTCAAAAAGAATAACTTTGATGTCTAAAACTCAGAACTAAACCATATGATAAAACGATTATTACATATCACATTTATTGCAATTACAATAGCATTTTTTGGATGCAATCCAAAAGCAAAAAGCCCAGAAGATGTGCTTAAGCAAATTGCTTTTGTAGATAGCATTAAACCAATTACAAACGATACCCTTTTTAAATCAACTTATGTGGTTTGGTTTAGAATGCCATTGGATCATAATAATCCAAACAGCCCAACATTCCCTTTAAAGGCCTACTATTCGCATAAGGATTTTAATAGTCCGATGGTTGTAGTAATCGATGGGTATGCCATGTACACATCAAAACCCAATGAGTTATCTAGAATTTTAAATTCTAATCAGCTAACCATCGAGCATCGTTTTTTTGATCAAAGTCGTCCGAAGGACTCTATTCCTTGGGGGTTTTTGAATGTTCGTCAGACAGCTGCCGACCAACATCAAATTATTCAAGCCTTCAAACCTTTTTATAAAGGCAAATGGGCATCAACAGGCATTAGTAAAAGCGGACAAGCAACAATATTTCATCGAAGGTTTTACCCTACAGATGTTGATGTTAGCGTTCCATACGTAGCCCCGCTCAACTTTTCATCAGAAGATCCACGTGCTTACGAGTTCTTGGGTAAAGTCGGAACTGATGAATGCCGAACAAAAATTCTCGATTTTCAAATTCAACTTTTCGAAAAGAAAAAAGAGATTTTCCCAATGTTCGAAAAGCTAGCTAAGGATAAGGACTGGGAGTTTAAAATGGGACTCGATAGAGCGTATGACTTAAGCGTTTTAGAGTGCTCTTTCGCCTCGTGGCAATGGGGAATACCTTGTGATAGTATTCCTCCCCAAAATGCATCAGCTAAAGAGCTTTTTAAACATTTTGACATGATAAATCCTTTTACATTTTTTGAAGAGAAATCGATAGAATCTACTCGCCCATTCTTTTTCCAAACCATGACAGAGATAGGGATGTATGGTTACGAAGTTAAGCCATTCAAAAAGTACCTTAAGGATACTGCAAATATTACTTTTGATTTTACTATGCCAAAGGGATATAAAGCAGTTTTTAACCCCGAAACCATGAAGGAAGTTGATGCTTGGCTTAAGGAAAATGGGAATAACATGCTTTATATCTATGGTCAAAACGATGCTTGGTCATCTACCGCTGTTGTTCCTGGTAATAAAACGAATGCAGTAATCATGTTTAACCCCGGTGGTAGCCACTCTTCAAGAATTAAACACTTCCCTGCTGAAATGCAGGATAGTATCTACACTGTACTTGAAAAATGGATGGAGACTGATTTATCAGCAAAGAAAAGTAAAGGAGGCTGTAGTAGCGAATACGCGAAGAAATTTCTAGTTTTATAACTAAATGATTAATAGATGAGAACTTTAAAAGCAATATTTATATCATTAGGGTTGATTTCAATATCAATTCAAAGCATTTATGCGTGTACAGTTATTGCTGTTGGTAAAAAAGCATCTGCTGATGGGTCAATAATCATCTCGCATACCGATACAGGCCCCGATTCTCGTATCTTTTTTGTGCCAGGCAAAACATTTAAAAAGGGCGACATGGCTCCAATTTTTTGGGGTATTCAAGATGCAGATCGTCCATTAAACGATGATGGTAAGATATTAGGCTACTTACCTCAGGTTGAAAAAACATATGGTTACTTTCAGTCTGCTTACTCACATATGAACGAGCATCAACTTGGAATCGCTGAGAGTACAACTAATCAAAGAGACGAATTGATTTGCAACTTAGATAATGGAAAGCAGATAATGACCATTGAACAGGCCATGATTTTTGCCCTTCAGCGTTTCAAAAAAGCTCGCGAAGCCGTTCAATTTATTGGGGATTTATGTACAACCTATGGTTTCCTTCCTTCAAGTGGCGATGGCTCTGAGGATTTAGTAATCTCTGATACCCAAGAAGCCTGGGTTTTCGAAGTGTTTGGTGTTGGTCTAGGATGGACTCCTGAGAGCAAAAAACCTGGTGCTATATGGGCTGCTCAACGCATTGGCGACGATCAGGCTTTGATGATTCCAAACTGGAGTATCATAAAAGAGATAAACGCTAAGGATAAAGAGAATTTTATTGTATCTAACAACTATATGCAAGAGGCTATTGACCGTGGTTGGTACGATCCAAAGTCAGGAAAACCGTTTATTTGGCAAGAAATTTATGCTCCTCTGCCCGAAGAGTTCGCAACAAGTCGGTTTTGGTTATTCTACAGCACATATATGCCAAATCTTAAAAAATGGCCCGATAGAAAACTCGATCCATCAAATCCATTCAAAGGTATGCAGCCCTACTTCCAATATGTTGAACCGCTTTCGCTTTACCCATTCTCTGCTACTCCTGAGAAAAAAATTAGTGTTCAAGATGTTATTGCATTCCAACGTTCAACCTTTGAGGGAACAATTTATGATATGACCTCATATCCTGAATGGCTTGTACCAGATGGAAAAGGCAGCTACGTAAAAAGCCCATTGGCAACTCCTTTTCCTGGTAGTGAAATGAGGAAGTTGATAAAGCAAACTTACCGTCGTCCGGTTGCCCGTCATCGTGGGCATTACGGAATGGTGATGCAGCTTCGTAGCTGGTTACCAGACGAGATTGGTGGAGTTTACTGGGTTTATCTCGATAACCCATACTTTAGCCCTTACGTACCAATCTATTCAGGAAATCTTTCAGTAGCCGAAACATATAACATCTACGATCCTAATAAGTACGATGAAAAATCGGCTCGTTGGGCAATCGATTTTGTCGATAATTTGGCTAACCTTCGTTTCCAAGATATTGCCAATGATGTTCGTGCTGTTCGTAATCCTTTTGAGGCTGAAATGTTCAATAGCCAAAAAGCCATTGAGGATGAGGCGATGAATCTTTATAAGAAAACCCCAATGCTTGCCCGCGAATATCTTACCAAATACTCTAACGATAAGATGAATAGGGTAACAGATATGTTTTTAAACCTCCGAAATCAGATTATTGTTAAATACACGAATAACCAAGAGTAAAAAAATTTATTATTAAACACAGAGATACAAAGAAACACCTTTGAATCTCTGTGTTTTCGTTTTATTATCGCTTATCTTTGTACCAAATTTTATTGCTTCATGCCAAATTATAGTTGCGATTTTTTGGTAATTGGCTCAGGAATTGGCGGGTTAAGTTATGCGCTAAAGGTTGCCGATTACGGTAAGGTCATTCTCATTACCAAGGCTAGTTTAGACGAAACAAACACCTCATACGCACAGGGCGGCATAGCTTCTGTAATGTACGACCCCGACACTTTCGAAAAACACATTCAGGATACCCTAATCTGTGGCGATGGTCTTTGCAACGAAGAGGTAGTTCGAATGGTTGTAAACGAGGCTCCTGCTCAGATTAGCCAGCTAATTCAGTGGGGAGTTAAGTTTGATCGTCAGCATAATGGGCAGTACGATTTAGCCCGCGAGGGAGGTCATTCTGAACATCGCATACTTCATCATAAAGACAATACAGGCTACGAGATACAAAGAGCGCTTTCACAAAAGGTTCGTCTGCACCCAAACATTCAAGTGTTTGAACATTACTTTGCTGTTGAGCTGATTACCCTGCACCATTTGGGCGTTGAGATAAAGCGTGGGTATCCGGATAATAAATGCTTTGGCGCGTATGTTCTCGACCTAAAAACTCAGAAGGTTAGTACCTTCCTTGCTCGCACAACGGTAGTGGCTACAGGAGGAACAGGAAACCTTTACCATACAACCACAAATCCCCTTGTAGCCACAGGCGATGGTATTGCCATGGTTTACCGAGCCAAAGGCGAAGTTGAGAATATGGAGTTTATCCAGTTTCATCCAACATCGCTTTACCATCCTGGCGAAAGGCCATCATTTCTTATAACTGAGGCCATGAGGGGTTTTGGTGCAATACTTAAAACAAGCGATGGCAAAGAGTTTATGCAGAAGTACGATAAGCGAGGTTCGTTGGCTCCTCGCGATATTGTTGCCCGCGCCATCGATAATGAGCTTAAAACCCGAGGCGATGATTTTGTTTATCTCGATGTAACCTTTAAAGATGCCAACGAGATAAAAAACCACTTCCCAAATATCTATGAAAAATGTCTTTCTATAGGCATCGATATTACAAAGGATTTGATTCCTGTTGTTCCAGCGGCACACTACCTTTGTGGTGGAATTAAAGTTGATTTAAATGGCGAAAGCACTATCAAAAGGCTTTATGCAGTTGGTGAATGCTCTTCAACTGGGTTGCATGGAGCAAACCGTCTTGCCTCAAATTCATTAATCGAAGCCATTGTTTATGCCGAGAAGGCAGCAAAACATTCTCTAGAAACCTTTAAAAATAACGATTTAAACGAAGAGGTTCCCGACTGGAACTACGAAGGAACAGCCCATACCGAGGAAATGATTCTGATTACCCAAAGTTACAAAGAGATGCAGCAGATCATGAGTAACTATGTTGGTATTGTACGCTCAAATTTACGCCTCGAGAGAGCTTTGGCTCGGTTGGAGATTATTTATAACGAAAATGAGGAGCTATATAAGAAATCTACTTTAACTCAAAATCTTTGTGAATTAAGGAATTTAATAAATGTAGGTTATCTTATCATTAAATTTGCTCAATTAATGAGAGAGAGTAGGGGATTACATTACTCTATCGACTATCCAAAGCATAGTGGTGCAGAATTTTAAAAAATCTCTTTTAAAAGTTTGATTTTGAAGTTTAAGCAGTAACTTTGTCGTCCTTTTTAAAACGTTCGAAGATTATCTATCCAAATGAAGGTACTAGTTTTATGTACTGGTAATAGTTGCCGTAGTAAAATGGCGAAGGGGCTATTACAGTCTTTTGACCCAAATCTAATTGTTCATTCTGCTGGAATAAAACCAGCTGCCGAGGTAAATAAATATGCCATTCAGGTTATGGCAGAAATTGGAATAACCATTGGTCTTACTAAACCAAAGAGTGTTCATGTTTACCTTAACGAGGATTGGGATTATGTAATTACTGTGTGTGGAAGCGCAAACGAATTTTGTCCTATCTTTTATGGCCATGTAAAGCATAGGGTTCACATTGGTTTCGACGACCCATCTTTAGTAACCGGAACCGAAGAGCACATATTAGAAGAATTCCGCCATACCCGTGATAGGCTTAAGCAACGACTTTTCAAGTTTTACGAAGAATATCTTAAAGAAAAGGAATAAGTGTTTTTTGAACTAATTGAAAGATTAGTTTTTTTATATTTAATTTGTTCGTAATTTTGCGAATTACGAATTATGTTTAAATCTAATTAATTATGAACATTATAGTTTTAGGAACAGGTTGTGCAAAGTGCAAAAGCCTAGAGCAGTTAACTCGCAAAGTGGTGGCTGATTTAAACCTTAACGCAGAGGTTACAAAGGAGGAGGATATCCAAAAAATAATATCCTACGGAATCATGCGTACACCCGGATTAGTAAAGGATGGAAAGGTTATCCTAAGCGGAAGAATTCCTTCAGAAAGCGAACTAAAAGAACTATTAACAAAATAAATTAAAGTTTATGAAAAAGTCACTTCTTATTATTGCTTTTGCAATCGTTTCAATAAGTTTTGGAAACTGTGGAAACTCATCACCTAAAGTTGAAAAACAAACCTCAACAGAGGTTTCAGAGTCTGCACCATCTATACAAATCCTATACTTCCACGGCGATAGACGTTGTCCTACCTGCATTAAGGTTGGTGAAATCTCTCTAAATCTTTTTAAAACCAAGTATGCAAATAATGCTACCGTTGCTTATAAAGAAATCAATACCGATAAGGAGGAGAACAAAGCAATTGCAGAGAAGTATCAAATCTTGAGCTCATCGCTAATTATTGATGTGAATGGCACAGTAAAAAACATTACAGTTGATGCGTTTAAGCTAGCAAAATCAGATGCTGCCGCGCTTGAGAAGATGATTTCCGATATTATTGAAGAAGGGCTAAAGAAATAGTCGATGGATTGGCTTCAAAGTCTTTTAGATAGCTCAAGTTTACCATTTCTATCAGCATTGCTGCTAGGGATAATTACATCTATAAGCCCTTGCCCACTTGCTACAAATATCACTGCAATTGCTTTTATCAGTAAGGATATTAAGAACAAGAAAAGAGTTTTTCTCAGCGGATTGATTTATACTTTAGGACGAGCAGTAACCTACACAACAATTGGGGTGATTTTCTTTTTTGGTGCCAATCAATTCAAAATTGCTGGGTTTCTTCAAAAGTATGGCGAAAGAATACTTGGCCCAGTATTGATACTAATTGGCCTTTTTATGCTCGATTTGATCAAGATAAAACTTCCCTTTTCGAGTCGAATATCTGAAAAGATAGAGAAAAAGGCTGAAGAGGGTGGTTTCTGGGGAGTTCTATTAATGGGAATAGCCTTTGCTTTAGCTTTCTGCCCTTATAGCGGGGTTCTCTACTTTGGAATGTTAATTCCAATGACCATTTCAAGCGCATCGGGCTTGTACTTACCTTTAATTTTTGCGGTAGGAACAGGCTTGCCAGTTATAATAATTGCATACCTAATTGCCTTTACCCTTTCGGGTGTGGGTTCGTTCTACAACAAGGTAAAGATTTTCGAGTTATGGTTTAGGCGAGTTGTTGCTGTTGTATTTATTGGCGCTGGAATTTACTATTTAGCTCAATTCATTTTATAATTTTTACAATGAGAAACTTCTTGAGAAATAAACTTCTATTACTTATAATCCTAATACCATTATGGGTTTTACTATACATTAATCTTAAACCTATTACCGATTGTTTAATTTATTCCGTTTTAGGATTAGATAAAGGAGAGCATCTTACAGAGGCGCTTTGGTTTTTTATATTTGAGATACCGAAAGTTCTATTGCTACTTACCCTTATAATCTTTTTTGTAGGAGTTCTCCGTTCCTATTTTTCTCCAGAACGAACCCGCAAATTTTTAGTTGGTAAAAAAACATTCACGGGCAATGTATTAGCATCGTTGCTTGGAATTGTAACACCATTCTGCTCCTGTTCAGCAATCCCTCTTTTTTTAGGTTTTGTTGAGTCGGGTGTGCCATTGGGAATTACATTCTCATTCCTTATTGCTGCACCAATGATAAATGAGGTAGCAATAGTTTTGCTTTTTGGACTTTTTGGCTGGAAAGTTGCCCTTATCTATGTTCTTACAGGGTTAGTTATAGCAATTACGGCAGGCTGGGTAATTGGACGCTTAAAACTCGAAAAATGGGTAGAAGATTGGGTATATAAAACTAAGTTTGGCGAAAACTATATTGATGAGGAAAAGTTAACATTTGTAGGGCGATTTAAATTTGGTTTTGATGCTGTAAAAGATATAGTTGGTAAAGTTTGGATATACGTTGTATTAGGTATTGCTGTTGGGGCTGGGGCACACGGATATGTTCCTCAAGATTTTATGGCATCAATAATGGGAAAATCGGCTTGGTATAGCGTTCCATTATCAATTTTAATTGGAATCCCCTTGTATTCCAATGCAGCCGGAATCATTCCAATTGTATCAGTTCTAATTGAGAAAGGAGCATCTCTGGGAACAGCCTTGGCGTTTATGATGTCGGTAATTGGACTCTCATTACCCGAAATGATTATCCTACGAAAGGTTTTGAAACTCCCTTTGATATTCACTTTTATAGCAATTGTTGCATCAGGGATTATGATTGTTGGGTTTTTGTTTAATTGGATTTTTTAGATTTTATACTACAAATTCTTTAAAAAACATTCGATCATGCAAACACGAAAAATCTCCTTTATCGGTGGTGGAAGGATAACCAAGATTTTCCTTACTGCCCTGAAAAGCAAAAGGGTTTCCTTTAAGCAAATAGCTGTTATGGATACAAATCCTGATGTGCTTAAGGCATTATCCGCTGCTTTTCCCGAAATCAAAACCGAAACAAGTTTAACAGAGAACATTTTAGGAGCCGACTTCATCTTCCTTGCCGTTCATCCTCCAATGATTGCTGAAAGCCTCGAAAAAGCGAAATCAACCATCAATCCAAATGCAATACTCATTTCTCTTGCCCCAAAATTCACCATTGAGAAGATGAATGCTCTTTTGGGTGGCTTTAATCGAATTGTTCGCCTACTTCCCTTGGCATCTTCAATTATAGGAAAAGGGTATAATCCTGTTGTATTCTCAAAATCCATAGAAAGCGATACACAAAAGCATCTGATGGATTTATTCAAGAACTTTGGACATACCCTTGAGGTAGCAGAAAATAAAATTGAAGGATATGCCATGATAGTTGCCATGGGGCCAACATACCTCTGGTTTCAATATTACAAGCTGATTGAGCTGGCAAAGAGTTTTGGTATGGATGATCAAGAGGCTGTTGATGCCGTTAAAAACATGCTCAGTGCAACCACCGAAACCATGTTTAATAGTGGACTCGATAAAGGTGGTGTTATAGACCTAATTCCTGTTAAACCTATTGGAGAAGCCGAAAGCGATATACTAAAAATTTACGATGAGAAACTCAATGGCCTTTTCCAAAAAATTAAACCATAAATGGAAGTATTAGAATATCAAGATATATCAATTAAACTTGCTCCGATGCTGGATGCATTATCACATCCAGCACGATTGCAAATAGTTTTGCATTTGGCAAAGTACAACGGTTGTCCTGCCGGAAGCATTTCAGATCGTTTGCCGTTGAGTAAGTCAACGGTTTCGCAACACCTTGCCAAACTTAAAGAGGCTGGAATAATTAAATCAACTCCCGATGGACAATGCCAGCGATACAGCCTAAACGAAACGGCCATGGCTGAATTAAACGAATGCTACCATTCACTCATTACAACTATCAACGAGCTGTCAAAAACAAAAATT
This sequence comes from Bacteroidales bacterium, assembly GCA_051715525.1. Classification (GTDB taxonomy): domain Bacteria; phylum Bacteroidota; class Bacteroidia; order Bacteroidales; family Tenuifilaceae; genus UBA8529. Next base: position 8,411 of record JBPXJX010000054.1, on the reverse strand, counting down.
GATTGCCCAGGTTCTTGTAATTGTTGAATCTAAAGTGCCTAGATTTACTTTTTTCTTTAACTTTAGGCTCTTATAGTACTTTAGACAATCTAAGTACTCAAGGCACTTTAAGTATTTAAAAATATGTTTCGTTTAATTCTGATAGTTGGACTTGGCGGATTTCTTGGATCGGTAGCACGATTTTTAGCATCGCGATATGTGCAGAGCCAAATACTATCAGCCTTTCCTTATGGTACTTTCATAGTAAATGTATTAGGATGTTTTTTAATTGGGCTATTCTTTGGTCTATCTGAAAAGGGCAATCTGATGAGCGCCGACTGGCGAATGTTCTTGACCGTTGTATTTTGTGGTGGCTTTACTACTTTCTCGACCTTTGCCAACGAGAATATGGCTCTTTTGCGCGATGGAAACTTCTTTTTCTTTGCTCTTTACACTAGTCTAAGCGTTTTCCTTGGACTTTTAGCTACCTATTTTGGGAATTTACTAACTAAAATCTTTTAGTCATGGTAATCAAAGGCGAAGCAAAGCTATTGCGAATATTCATCAGCTCTACCGATAAGTTGAACCACGAACCACTCTATCAGGTAATAGTGTTTAAGGCGAAAGAGCAAGGAATCGCTGGAGCAACTGTTCTAAAAGGGATTATGGGTTATGGCTCAAGTAGCAGCGGAGTCTATTCTCCTACAAACTGGGAGATAAATGAAAAAGTACCTCTTGTGATTGAAATATTAGATGAAACAGAAAAGATTGAGAAATTCACTGATATAATACTTCCTCTATTCGAGAGCCTTAATAAAGGCTGCATGATTACACTCGAGAGTGCTAATATAATTCTTCATAAGAAAGGATCTAAAGAGGGTTAATTTAACCAAAACTTAACGTCAAAATATTTTCTTGTTTCAATTTATGTCGTAAATTTACGACATAATAATTATGTTATCGATGAACAAGAAGTCGTTTTCTGTCGAGCAGCAAGAACTTGCTACGTTTGCTAAGGCTATATCGCACCCAGCAAGGTTAGCCATTCTTGAGTACTTGGCTCAAACCAAAACGTGCATCTCCGGTGATATATCTGATTACATTCCGTTAAGTCGCACCACTGTATATCAGCACTTAAAGGAATTAAAAAAGTTGGGATTAATTCATGGAGAGATTGATGGTTTAAAAGTTAACTACTGCCTTTGCTGCTCATCCATTGGAAAATATTTAAAGATGTTTGAATCCTATTTCGAGCCAATTCGAAGTGTTGATATAGAATGCGATGTGAATCAAGTTAACCCCAAAGCGAAGAAATGAATCAGGTTCTCTTCTCTGGCAAAGGTTTCATTAGCTCAGGTTTTCTTAACCTGACTCCTCGAGATGCGTATTACGAGGCCATAAATAATGGAGCTGTATTAGTTGATGTTAGAGAGGATTACCTTACGGGCTACAAGCAATTCGATGTACCAGATGTTTTCTATTACCCATTGAGCACTTTGGAACTAAAGTTAAACGAGATACGCAAAGATGTTCCATTAATAATTGCTGATTCGGCAGGTTTGATGAGTCATAATGCGATGGAATTACTTAGCACCAATGGGTTCAGAAATATTGCAAACCTAGCAGGGGGAATTGTTGAGTGGGAAAGAGATGGTTTACCTTTGAGAACAGACTTAATGGAACAGCTCGATGGTTCGTGTATGTGTCAGCTTAAACCGAGGAACAAATTAAAAAATAAATAATATGAAGGTCCTAATACTTTGCACAGGCAATAGTTGTCGGAGTCAGATGGCACAAGCCTTTCTGCAATCGTACGATAAAAGTTTAATAGTTTTTTCTGCTGGAACAGAGCCTGCCTATCGCGTAAATCGCTTTGCAATTCAGGTGATGAGCGAGGTTGGAATCGATATCAGTAAGCAGAACCCAACAAACGTTAGCAAATATCTTGATGAGGAGTGGGATTATGTAATTACCGTTTGCGGAGGAGCAAATGAAAAATGCCCTGCTTTTATTGGAAAGGTTAAACATCGCTGGCATTTGGGCTACGACGACCCAGCAGAAGCAACCGGCACTGAGGAGGAGATTTTGAAAGAGTTTCGCAGGGTACGCGATGAGATTAACGAAGGATTTAAATCATTTTATAACAGTCAAATACTAGGAAAACATGGATGCAGCTGCTGCGGATAATAAAAACCTTAAAAAAGTTGTGATAGATAAGTATAGTCTAATTGCAAATCAAAGTAAAAGCCAGAACGCATCTTCTTGCTGCGGCGTAGGGGGCTGTTGCGACGATTCAACCTACACAATTTTTAGCGAAAGTTATGCTTCGCAAAAAGGCTATAATCCTGACGCGGACTTGAGTCTTGGATGCGGTATCCCAACCGATTATGCCGGAATAAAACTTGGCGATACCGTGCTTGATCTTGGCTCGGGCGCAGGTAACGATTGTTTCGTTGCAAGAGCCATTGTTGGTGAATCAGGAAAAGTCACAGGAATTGATTTTACCGATGCAATGCTCCAAAAGGCGAACACGAATTTAGCAAAGTTGGGTTATACAAATGTGTCGTTTGTAAAGGGCGATATTGAGGAGATGCCACTACCCGATAACCATTTTGATGTGATTATATCCAACTGTGTTCTCAACCTTGTTCCAGATAAAAGCAAAGCCTTTTCTGAAATAATGAGGGTTTTGAAAGTTGGTGGTCACTTCTGCGTTTCGGATGTGGTAATTAAGGGCGTGCTTCCTGAGAAACTTCGTAAAGATGCCGAGATGTATGCAGGGTGTGTTTCTGGCGCTTTAGCAATTGATGATTACTTGAGCATTATCACAAAAACAGGTTTTAAAAGCACTACCATACATAAGCAAAAGATGATTTTGGTTCCTAAAGAAATTCTTTCGAAATATATGGGAAACGAAGATATTTCAAGGTTCGAAAAGGGTGAAATTGGGATATTTAGCATAACTGTATCTGCTGTAAAATAATTTGATAATGTGTGAATTTGAAAATTTGATAATTAGCACAACAATAATATATGAGAAATGATAGAGATAATGTTATAGTTAATAAGACTTTTCTATTTGCTCTTGATATTGTTCAGTTTTGTGAATTGCTTGAGGAAAATCGAAAATTTGTGATTTCAAGACAATTACTAAAATCCGGCACATCAATTGGGGCAAATGTTCGAGAGGCGCAAAATGCTGAAAGCAAAACCGATTTTATTCATAAAATCAAAATAGCAGCAAAAGAAGCCGATGAAACGGAGTATTGGCTTCAGATATGTAAAAATTCGCCATCTTATCCTTTTAATGAGCACCTCTTGACTGATATTAATGAGATTATTAAAATCCTTTCAAAAATAATAAGCACCTCTAAAATCAATTAAAACATTCCCTAAAGGACATTTTCAAATTAACTCATTCTCAAATTGAATAAAAATGAAACCACGTTTAAAATTTCTTGACAGGTATTTAACCCTGTGGATTTTTTTAGCCATGTTTATCGGTGTATTTGCAGGATGGCTTAGCCCAAACGTTGCTGAGTTTTGGAATAGCATGTCGAGCGGAACTACAAACATTCCTATTGCAATTGGTTTAATTGTGATGATGTATCCGCCTCTTGCAAAAGTTAAATACGAAGAGCTCGGAGATGTTTTTAAAAACTTCAAGATTTTAGGTTTATCGCTAATTCAGAATTGGGTAATTGGTCCTGTTTTGATGTTCATTCTTGCAGTATTGCTTTTTAAAATCTTTCCAGGTGAGAATAACGCCAATTTACCTTACGTTTACGGTATCATCATGATTGGCCTAGCGCGCTGTATTGCTATGGTAATTGTTTGGAACGATTTAGCCAAAGGCGATACCCAATATGCAGCAGGACTTGTGGCTTTCAACTCAATATTTCAAGTACTTTTCTTCTCTGTTTATGCTTACGTTTTCATTGCCATTCTTCCCGGCTGGTTTGGTATTCCAACCAACTCAAGTGTTGAGGCAATCACAATCGGTCAGATTGCTAAAAGTGTTTTCATATATCTTGGCATTCCTTTTATCGCCGGCTTCTTAACCCGATTTGTTTTAATTCGAGTAAAAGATAAAAATTGGTATCACACCAAGTTTGTTCCGAAAATCAGTCCACTCACTCTAATCGCGCTCCTTTTCACAATTATTGTAATGTTTTCTCTAAAAGGCGAATACATCGTTAAAATACCATTGGATGTAGTTCTAATCGCAATACCATTACTTATCTACTTTGTTGTAATGTTTATTGTATCCTTTTGGATGAGCAAGCGGATTGGGGCCACCTACGAGCAATCAACCACCCTTTCGTTTACAGCGGCGAGTAACAACTTTGAGTTAGCCATTGCAGTTGCCATTGCAGTATTTGGAATCAATTCGGGCGAAGCGTTTGCAGCGGTTATTGGACCGTTAGTTGAAGTGCCTGTGATGATTGGACTGGTAAATGTGGCTTTTTACTTTAAGAAGAGATATTTCTAATTTGATAATTAAATAATTTGAAGATTTGAAAATGAGTGTTGAGTTAAATATCTTACTATTACGCCCTCATTTTCAAATTATTTCATTTTCAAATTATCAAATTGTACTATCGATACATCAAATTCCTCTGCTCTTGGATCTTCTCATTGGTAATATAATCGTCGTAATCCATTCGCTTATCAATCATGCCATTAGGAGTTATCTCGATTATTCGGTTACAAATCGTTTCGATAAACTCGTGGTCGTGCGATGACATTAGAATAACCCCCTTAAAGTTGATTAGGGTATTATTGAATGCCTGAATTGATTCTAGGTCCAAGTGGTTAGTCGGCGAATCAAGAAGCATCACATTTGCATTGCGAAGCATCATCTTGGCAATCATGCAACGCACCTTTTCTCCTCCCGATAAAACGGTTGCTTTTTTGAAGATATCTTCGCCTGAGAAAAGCATTTTTCCTAGGAAACCTCTTAGAAATGACTCAAGTGTATCCGTTGAATATTGAGCTAACCAGTCAATTAGTGTAATGTCTTTTTTAAAGAACTCCTCGTTTTCTAATGGAAGATATGCATAGGTAATGGTTTGACCCCAACTGAACGAGCCTGTATCTGGCATTGCATGACCGCTAAGAATTTCGAACAGAGCGGTCAACGCTCTTGAATCGCGCGATAAAAAAGCAATTTTATCTTCTTTCTCAACTCTGAAATTGACATCTTTGAAAAGTGTTACCCCTTCAACTTGTCTCGAAAGGTTTTCAACCTCAAGGATAACATTTCCAACTTCACGTTCGGGCGTAAAAATAATTCCTGGGTATTTTCTAGTTGATGGTTGAATCTCCTCAATATTGAGCTTTTCAATCATCTTTTTGCGGCTGGTTGTTTGCTTCGATTTGGCCACGTTTGCGCTGAAGCGCTGAATAAACTCTTGTAACTCTTTTTTCTTCTCCTCGGCTTTTTTGTTCTGAGCCATTTGCTGTCTTAACGCCAATTGACTCGATTCATACCAGAAGCTGTAGTTACCGGCAAACATCTGCACTTTACTAAAATCGATATCGACAATGTGCGTACAGATTGAGTCCAAAAAGTGCCTATCGTGAGATACTACTAATACCGTGTTTTCGAAGTTTGAAAGATAATTCTCTAACCAGCTTACGGTTTCAAGGTCAAGATCGTTGGTTGGCTCATCGAGTAGGAGATTATCGGGTTTGCCAAATAGCGCTTGCGCTAAAAGAACCTTAACTTTCTCTTTACCGCTCAGTTCGCGCATATACTTGCTGTGATGCTCCTCTTTAATACCTAAGCCGCTAAGAAGAATTGCGGCATTGCTGTGTGCGTTCCAGCCATCCATCTCCTCGAACTGGTGCTCCAGTTCCGATACCTTATGCCCATCCTCCTCGTTAAAATCAGGTTTTGCGTATAGAGCATCTTTCTCGTGCATTATCTCCCAAAGCCTAGAGTGCCCCATAAGTACAGTGTCGAGAACAACGCAATCGTCGAACTCGTAGTGATTCTGCTTTAGAACTGAAAGGCGCTCGCGTGGACCAAAAGTTACCGAACCCCTCATGTTATCAACCTCGCCGTAAAGCATCTTTAAAAAGGTTGATTTCCCTGCCCCATTTGCACCAATTATTCCATAGCAGTTGCCAGGAGTAAATTTCATGTTGACCTCTTGGAATAATGTGCGCTTTCCGAATTGAACGCCTAGATTTGAAACTGTAATCATCTAAATATTTGGTTTGTAAATTATTATCGAAAGAAAGGTGATATTTTTAAAAGCCTGCAAAGGTATACAAATTATATTGGTAGAAAAGGAAAAGTCAAATAATGTGACGATTAATAATCTAGATTTCAGGTTTTTTGGGCTTTAAACCATTCGATTTAATAAGAGTCAGATTTAACAAAGATTAAAAAATTGATATTGAATAAGATTCTATTTTTGTAGGCATATAAAATTATATCTAAAAGATTATGAACGATTCAACTAAAAAACTCCTTGTAGCCCAAGGATACGATGAGATTGAGGTGACCAGCAATAAAAGAATTGTCCCTCTTACAAAATGGACTCCAATAGCATGCGCAATTCTTGGTATCGTTGGTGTTGCCATGCAATCATCTGGATTTCTGATTATACTCGGATTATTTACATTTATTGGGGCTTTTACCTCTCGAAGTCTATACGATTATCTTTATAAGTATCTCTTCTCATCTTTCATAAGGCTTGGTGATATGCCAAAGCATGGGATTCCAAGAAGAATTGGGTGCGGAATTGGTGCATGCATGTATATCATTAGCGGAATTGGTTTCTATTGGGGAAGCGATTTGCTTGCCTATATCCCATCTGTTTTTATGATAACCTTTGCCTTGATTGCAGGTATTTTCAATTGGTGTTTTGTTTCAACCTTTTATGGGTTGATAGTTGGGAAGAAGCAGGAGTGTTGTAGTTAAAACTTAACCACGAAGAATACAAAGTTGTATCTTGCGTGCACCTTAGTGTTATCCTTTGAGTCCTTTGTGGTTTAATCTTCTAAACTTCTCCTTAAAGCCTCAATATAAAAAGTAAGTGGGTATAACTTTTCATCGTACCAAAGGGTTGCGAAGTAAAGACCAATTGGTTTTGAACGAAGTCTATTGGCATTATACTCTTTCTCAAGCCATACGAAACCTTTTAAGCAGGCATCTTTATCTTTTTTTGCAAGAGCACAGATTGCCAACGAAGTTTCCTCAATTGTTCCCTCAATATCTTTATATCCGCCCCAGCTACCATCGCTGTTTTGCTGATCTAGAAGATAGTTTTGTGCAGCAGAAAGCATCAGCTGCAATTCAAGGCGAAGCCTATAGTCGAGCCATTTGCATTTAAGGCAATCCTGAATATAGGTTGCAACCTTTGCTGTTCCATAAACAGGGTTTCGTTTATCGAAAGTTTGCTGATTACCAAACCACAAAGGCATCCAAGAGCCCAATCGATGCTGATGTTTTTGAAGATAAATGATTGCCCTTTGAATGCATTTTTTGAACGTTGCTATCTGAGAAGCAGAAATTTTATCTCCTAAAATATCAACGGAGCTGATTAACGCAAGAAGTGTGTGACCTGTTAAATCGGCGCAGCTTTGGTCGAACGGTAATCGGCCCCAGCCCTTGCAAAAGGTTGGAATTCCACCATCGCTATTCTGTAGGTTTACCAACCAGTTACAGCCATCGATAATGGCTTTCGCTTCATCATTGTCCCCTTGATACATCTCTAAAAGCGCAAGGATTGCTCCGGGTGTATCGTCGGCATCGGGAACTGAGCCCGAGTAGCTAGTCCATCCCCAACCGCCGGGCATTGCTCCGTTAAATGGATGTTTTTCTTTGTACTGCAGATTAAGTAGATGATTCTTCATCAACTCTATGGAGTCTGGATTGAACGTGCTGAATAGATTATCACCCAAAGCCTTTATGCTTAAGGTAGTCACCCATGTTGAAAGATCGGTGTCGATTGGCCAACTCCCATCCTCACGCTGCTGCTTGTATATAAAACTTATTCCTTTCTCAACAATAGAATTATCGGTATAACCACATGAAATTAGGCACATGCTTACAAAAGCAGTAAGAGGAATAGCCTCTAAAAACCCGCCACTTTCAGGAACTAAACCATTTAGCTTTTTTATTGCGGGTTCTATGGACTTGTTTCTAATCGATTTGGCTAAAAAGTTCGATCTGTTCTTTCTCTTGAAAGTATAAATCCCTACTGCAACAAGTGCTGGTATTGCGTAACTCACAACCTGCATGTTGAAGAATCGGTAAAGCGAAGAGGGTAGAAGTGTAAACTCAAATGGTAGTTGAGGAACTTTTTTGATATCATCTTCACCTAACATCCCGCAAATCATTAGCATCGAAAGGATTGGCACCGAGAAGGTGTAATCCTTACCGTAATGACCCAATACCGATTTTGAAATATCTCCCA
>JBPXJX010000053.1:0-1839 GCA_051715525.1 Bacteroidales bacterium | reverse complement strand
TGAGCGGGCAAGACAAGTATATCACCGAGGTAGTTGCCCAAAAGGTAGAATTAGTAAAAACAGATGTGCTTGGCTAAGTTGACTTATAGTCGCAGTCAAAAAAACGCGAAGAGAGTTCTCTTCGCGTTTTTTAATTTTACTAGCAATTACTCGTACTTATCAGGAGTAACCTCAATAGTAAGTATAAAAATGCCTGATTTATCTTTATATGAGTATCTTAGAGTAGTTTTATTATCTCTAAATATTTTCATATCGGGATTTGTTTTGGCAGTATTAACTATTTGCTGCTCAAGGTAAGCCTTTAATTCATCAATATTTAATGCTTCCTTATCGATATTAATCAACGAATAGTTATACTGAAAGATATTACCAGGTAATGCAATTGTATTATCGAGCCTAGTCTCAGCATCAAGCATCATTGGGCAGTTCTTATTGAGTTCATTAGCCATTTCCATCAAAACCTTTTCGTAAAGCGGCTTCTTTAAAGATTTGAATATAGCCTCGCCACCTAAACTGCCAATTAAATAGAAGATAGCAAATACAATAACGGCTGATATTGCAACCCAAAAAAGAGTCCCTTTTGATTTTTTGGGAGTAACTGCTACGATACTCTTCCTCATCTCCTCTTCAGAGATACAAACTAAACGCTTAAAATCTTCCGAGGTTTTGTCGGGGTTGTAGACCTGCCAATCGGTATAGTTATTATCTAACTTCTTATTGCAACTTGAGCAAAACTTCATATAATCAGTCTTCACCTCGTTGAAATGGCCACACTTATTACATTTTAAAAAGTACATAAAAGCAAAAGATTATTATTAAAAAATAGTTACATCTAAAATAGATATAATATTTAATTGAACAAAACAATTTAGGAAGGCGGCTCTTATGAAAACTAACGATCCATCAATTGGAGAAGTTTGGTAGTTGTATTCCAGTTCCTTATTGTCATATCCTTATACATAGGCATGGAAATCAACTTCGTTAAATGGCTTTGGGTTGCCCTGCTAATAAGTTTTGTAGTGTATAAAACATCCTTTCCTTTATAGGCATTATCAATGCCTTCCTTTAACTTGATATTAGTAAATGCCTCGTCAGCATTTAGTGGTTCTTTGATAAATAACACATCGTATCGATACTCATCAGGCAGTTGTCCAAAACCTTTTGGGGCATTTTTTACTATGAACCCCAGCTGATCATGAGATACAATAACAACTTTAGATTGATAGCTAAAGCGTTTCGAAAGCTCTTGCTCAACCTTGGAGGTTAGCTTATCAATATCCTGCTCATCTGATTTAAATAGTACATTTCCGCTCTGGATATATGTTACAACATCACTAAGTCCGATAGACTCAAAGCATGCTTTTAAATCGATCATTTTAATTATGTTGTTTCCGCCAACATTAATTCCCCTCAATAGGGCAAGGTATTGGGTAAATTTTGATGTCATTAATGATTAGTCTATGGGTTCCCAAAGTTCAACCTTATTTCCCTCGGCATCGAGAATATGGACAAATTTACCATAGTCGTACGATTCTATCTTATCAACAATTGTAACGCCTTCTTTTTTTAGCTCTTCAACCAGCGCCTCTAAGTTTTCGACACGGTAATTTATCATAAAATCTTTTGTAGATGGCTCAAAATACTTAGTGTTTTCAGGAAATGGCGACCATTGTGTTTGTGCCTTTTTAGTACTGTCGTCAGCTTCGTACCACTCAAAAGTTGCTCCATAAGGATTTGTATTCAAACCAAGGTGCTTTTGATACCATTCAGTCATCTTTTTAGGGTCTTTACATTTAAAGAAAACACCACCAATGCCAGTTACTTTTTTCATATTAGTAT
>JBPXJX010000052.1:0-5235 GCA_051715525.1 Bacteroidales bacterium | reverse complement strand
TGGCAGAAAATATTCAGTGTTTAATCGAAAATAATGTAGTTTATGCACGCAACAACGGAAAGTAAAACGAAAGCCTTTATCGACGGTTCAAGGTTGATAACGGAGTCGTGTGTTAGAGCAGGCGCAGATGTGTTCATTGGGTATCCAATTACACCTGCGAACAACCTATACCTCTATGCTAGCAAGCGTTACCCAACCATGCTTGCCGCTCCCGATGAAATCACCACTTTGCAATGGATGGCAGGATTTGCAACTGCTGGTCATGTGCCAGTTACTGCAACATCATTCCCTGGCTACGCGCTGATGGTTGAATCAATCAACATGGCATACATGCAAGAGTTACCAATGGTAATTATCCTTGTTCAACGACTCGGACCCGCCACTGGAACTGCAACTTGCGGCGCACAAGGCGATCTTTCTGTTGTATACGGAACACTCTCAGGTGGCTTTGAACTGCCAACCCTTTGCATTAGTAACATCGATGATTGCTGGGATTTATCAGCCAAAGCGGTTGAAACAGCTATCAAACTAAGAACACCAGTTGTTCTTTTAACCTCAAAGGAGATGGTAATGACCCTGTTAAGCTACGATTGGTCGAAACTAGCAGAGATAAAACCAACCAAGGTTAAAACCTTTGAAGGTAAGGCTCCTTATCTACCCTACGCTTATAATGACGTTTTAGTTCCTGAGTTCCTTGCTGTTACTCAAAAGGAGCATCAAGTAAGAATCACAGCCTCTACTCACGATACAAAGGGTATTTTACAGAATACTTCGCCAGAGGCGATTGATAATACCAAACGACTTCAAAAGAAGCACGAAAAGCATATCAAAGAGTACACTTTCTTTGAGTTAGATGAGCAAAAAGATGCTGATACTCTAGTTATCTCATACGATATCACTGCTCAAGCATCGCGCGAAGCGGTAAAACAGCTTCGTTTACAGGGTAAAAAGGTTTCGTTCCTTGCCGCTAAGACCTTACTTCCTGTTCCTAAGGAGTATATCGAAATAGCAAACAGATATTCAAGAGTTGTTGTTGCCGAAGAGAACCTAACCGGACAACTTCGTCAGCTGCTATTTGGTGTTGCAGGTCGCAAAGGCGTTACAGGCGTTAACGGTATTGCAAAAATGATTAGTCCTAACGAAATCATAGAGGAGGTACTTCGCAATGAATAATATATCATTCCTAACAGGGTCCGAATTACCTTTCTGTAAAGGTTGTGGACACGCTACAATTACCCAAAATACTGAGAAGGCACTCCAAAAAATGGGCGTTGACCTACTCGATGTTATCCTCGTAACCGATATCGGTTGCCATGGTATTGTTGATAAAAGCTTCTTGACCCACACTGTTCATGGACTTCACGGTCGTTCAGTTGCATTAGGTGGCGGTATTGCTGCTGCTATTAGCAATCCAACTAAGAAAGTGATAGTTTTTGTTGGCGATGGAGGTGCAACTATTGGTATGCAACACCTTATTGGTGCTGCGCACCTTGGCTTTGATATGACTGTTGTTGTTCACAACAACATGCTTTACGGGATGACTGGCGGTCAGCCATCAGAGTTTACTCCATGCGGATTTAAAACCCCAACCTTACCCGAAGGTAGTCAAAAGGCAGGTTATGATATTTGCGAGCTGATTACCGCTGCTGGCGCATCGCATGTTCAGCGTGTAATTGGTATTGGCGACTATTCCGATGTTCTTGCTGAAGCATTCAATGCAAAAGGCTTTTCATTGGTAGAAGTTATGGAGATTTGCCCAAGCTACGGTGTTAAGTCTAACCCAGGTATGAAACTCTCAAAGCTTGTTGAAGATTCTGGATGGCAGGTTAAAACCTTTGTTTCGGGAAAAGATAAGGTTTATTCTAAACCTCTTAATCAAGCCCCAAAGAGCTTAATCTCTGATAAATTTGAAATTACTCCAAAGCATTCTCATAACCTTACAAAACCTGTAAGCATTATGCTTTCTGGTTCTGCGGGTGAAGGGGTGCAATCAGCAGCTGAGTTCCTTTCTAAAGCGGCAATGCTAGCTGGATTAAACGCAACTAAAAAAGGTAGTTATCCTGTAACTGTTGGTGTTGGTTTCTCTGCATCAGAGGTTATTATTTCGCCAGAACAGATACTTTACACTGGCTCACCAATTCCTGATGTATTGGTTATCACATCAGTTGATGGGTTGAACTATGCTCGGGCTGCAGCAGGCAGAATGAAAGGTGGTATTTTATTGATTGATGAAAGCCTTGAGGCACCTGCAACTGGAGCGCAAGTTATTAAAGTTCCATTCCGCGAAAGAGTTGGTGCTCGCAATAGCGCAATGTATAGCATTTTCTGGTACTTGAATCAAAGCAATATCTTTGCAATGGATGCTCTTAAGGATGTATTTATGGGCAACAAAATATCAGAAAAAGTTCAGATTGATACAATGCTTAAATTTTAGTAACATTACACAATATAAGAAAAGCCCTTCAGAAATAATCTGAAGGGCTTTTTATTTGAGATAGAACTTAATTACTTCTTAATCATTCGTTTCACTTCTTTATTACCATCAACATTTAGTTGATAGAAATAAATACCTGAAGCAACTCCCTTAGGAGTCCAAACGGCGTTGTGATCACCAGCTGATTTAAACTCATCAACAATTACATCAACAACTTGTCCTAAAGTGTTGAAAACTGTAATATTTACTTTACTTGCTTTTTCTAGTTTAAATTCAATTGTTGTGGATTGATCAAAAGGATTTGGATAATTCTGACTTAATACACTTGATTTATCAGTATTTAAATCATCAATACCAGTAGATAATGTTGACGCATTTCCAAAAAGTGCAGGAGCTAAGTAGCAAAGTGATGAATTTGAATATTCATAAATTGCAAAGTAATATGTCTTTGATACATTTAAACCTGTAATAGTAACAGAATTACCACTACCATTATATACTGCTCTATTTCCTGATCCTACAATACCTCCTGATGAGAAAATTGAATTTGCCACATAACTTTTTCCAACTTGAGGGATAGCATTAGCATATGTCGTGCCTTCTTTTGCAACAACTAATACATTATCGCCACTACCTCTTGTCCAACCAATAGTCATTGAATTTCCTGAAATATTGCTTGAAGTAAATAGAGTGGCTTGTTGAGATGGAGTACCTGCTGATACTAAAATATCGTCAATACAAACACCTGAACCCCACTTATAAGTACCTTCAAACATAATATAATAGTCTGATGAAGGATTTGGTAAGGCAATGGATTCAAAAGTCCATGATCTAATATTATTTGTAAATGTTTGAAGTAGAACCCAATCTCCAGCAGCAGAAGTTTTATAGTAAACCCTTAACTCATCCTGATCACCTCCCGCATCGGCTTGAATATGCCAGTATTGAAGAACAGGATTTGTTAAAGATGATAAATTAAATGCAGGCATAATTAGCTTTGTAACCTTTGTACCAGATCCATCATAAAAAAGGCATAAATTTTTTGTACCTGAATGAGCTGCGGTTGGAGGGTAATTAGAATTACCAAACCCGTTTCCATTACTAAATACCCAATGTAGGTTATTAGCGTCAAAATCTTCACTCCAACAACTAGACAGAGCCCCTGATTCAAAATTTTCGATAAATGGAAATGTGCTTATGATATCACAAGTAGTTTCTGCATTTCCAGTTAAACCAGGTGTTAAATAACAATTTGAAGAGTTATTGTACTCATAAACAGCAAAATAGTATTCCACTCCAGGTTTTAATCCGGTTATTGAAGCAGATGTGCCGGTTCCCTTGTAAGCTGCAAAAATACCACTACCTACTACTTCTCCTTGACCAAATGCTAAATTGGTTTGATATGAAATACCACTTATTGGCTCAATACTAAAACTAGAACCTTCCCTCACAACAACTAACACATTATCACCATTACCCCTTGTCCAATTTAAAGTCATTGAAGAACCCGTTATTGAACTTGCGCTAAACCCAGTTGCTTGTGATGTTGGAGGAGTACATGCTGAACCACCCATAAATGTAAAGGACACCGTTTTATCCGTTGTATTTTCGGTTATAGATGTTATAGGCCTATTTGTATTAAGTCCTGCCCACGATTTTGCAGTTGGAGTCGTTTCATCGGTAAACTGAGTTTTAGAACTAGCACCTGGAAAAGGACAACTAGAAGAATTTATTGTCCCGTATGATGTTGGTGGGTTTGAGGAAGCATTTGCACATACAGGATACATACCTTGATGCGAACCAGCATTAATCGAATTTCCAGCACTATAAATATAATTATTATCAACGTGATAAATAATCATTCCATGCCCAGGAATATAAGTATCAAACTTATGCTGTTGTCTGTTTTCAATAAGGTAAAACTCACCTTCTGTTGTTGTATTTATTCTATAGAAACTATTTGAGTTTAACTCTGCATTATTTAGAGTAACATTTGTACCATTACTTAATGTTGTTGCTGTTGCCCAATTGTAGTCATAAACTTTTGTATACGCATTATGATGCGCAGGATAGGCACCATTTCTGTTCCAAGAACCATTTGCCATTAAATCCCAATTACCAGTACCTGAATAAGATCCATTCTCTGCATAATCAGTATCATAATAGTCTGCAGCGCCTAATACATGGCCAAATTCGTGGCAGATAACTCCAATTCTAGTAATGCTTGTTCCACTATTACCCCTTAATTCTGACGAACATGAATAACGACTAACAGTTTTACCATCTAAAGTTTGTGGAGTAATACCCCAAGCATGCGCCCAAATTGCATCAGCACCACCACCAGCTTCTTCTCCATAACCAGCATATATAACATATACGCCATCCACAGTACCATCAGCATCATTGTCGAAATCAGCATAATTCACATCAGCATCGGCTTTTACAACAGCCTCAGTTACTAACTCTCTAGCTTTTCCATCTGAACCCTGACCAGCAGTGTTTGCACCATAGTATGACATTGCGTTAGTTGATGTATATGGACCTGCTACAGTTACATTTAAATCTAACTGACCCCAAGAATTTTCTTTATAAAAATCATAAACGCTACCACCAGCATCATCAGAACTATAACCAACTTGATTAAAAAGGTTATTAAAATCGTCTTTAGTAAAAGTAATTGCCTTGTCAGTAAACCCAATAAGAATACAAATTAGTTTTCTTGATCCAGTTGTGGGGAAAGCCTTTTGAGACTCATTTTTATACATCCCAGAAATACTCTTCATCAACTTTACCTGATCTTT
>JBPXJX010000051.1:0-6880 GCA_051715525.1 Bacteroidales bacterium | reverse complement strand
TTTGAATGCTAAATGGCTCAGCAAGCAATTTGAATTTGATAATTTTCTCGTAAGGTGTAAATTCTTCTTGAATTTTATCAATTCGTTTTTTATAGAAGCTAATTATACTCTCATTTTTTATTAACTCAGATGGATTTACATTCTGTAGTCCTAAACTCTGGGCTTCCCTTTTAAGCATCTCAAAAGAAGGAACAATAAGCGCAGTTACATATTTGCGACCATCACCTATTGGAAGTATCTGCTCTATATAAGAATCTTGAACAAAAAGAAGTTCTATTTTTTGTGGCGAGATGTATTTCCCAACTGATGTTTTCATCAAATCCTTAATTCTATCGGTCATCACAAGGTCGCCGCGCTCTGTTATATAGCCTTTATCACCTGTATAGTACCAGCCATCTTTTAGTACTTTTTCAGTATCTGAGGGTTTTTTATAATATCCTTGAAATAGTGTTCCCCCTTTTACTAATATTTCATTATCGGGGCTTATTTTAACTTCAATACCAGGCATTATTGTACCAACCGTATCAAAATCATATTCGTCTGACTTAAAGCATGATACGGTTGCTGACGTTTCGGTTGTACCATAACCATAACAAACAAAAATTCCAACTGCATGAAAAAACCTTAAGTGAGCCTTTGAGATTGCAGCGCCAGCACAAGGCATAAACCTTATATTTCCTCCAAAAATTTTTCTAAATTTTTCTAATACAATTTTATTTGCAATTTTATGTTTGAACGATAAGAAGAAAGGCACATCTGTATTCTTGCTTAGATATTCCGAACGTTTATTTCCAACACTAATTGACCAATTGAAAATCTTTTGCTTTAACCCAGACCATTTCGAGACCTCCAATTGAACACCCTCATAGGTTTTTTCAAAGAATCGGGGTACAGCGCACATAACTGTTGGTCTAATTTTGGGTAATAGGCTAACAATTTCCCTGGGATTCTCAACAAATACATTTGTAGCACCACAATGCAAAATGTAGAAAGTCCATGTGCGCTCAAAAACGTGACTTAATGGGAGGAAGCATGCCGAAACATCAGTTTCATCAACAACTAGCCTATCGTCATGTATCTTAAATGTATAAGTAAAAGATTTGTGAGTTAGCATAGCTCCCTTTGACTCACCTGTTGTACCCGAAGTGTAAATTATTGTTGCAAGATCATCTGGAGTTGCTTCGCTGCTTATTTTTTTTAAATCTTCAATGTATTTATTTGAATTTGCTAGTAGAATGAAATCGGACCAGCTAATACAATTAGCCTTATTACAATCTACTTTAGAGTCAAAAATCACAATTTTCTTAACCGATTGGGTATTCTCTAAAAGCCAGAGGGCTTTTTCAAACTGTTCTTGATTCCCAACAAATATTAAGCCCATGTTGGTTTCATCCGCAATAAACTTTAGCTGCTGTTTCGATGATGTGGCATAAAATGGTACAGAAACCCCTCTAACCCCTAAGATTCCTAAATCAGCAATAACCCATTCAGGGCGGTTATCGCTAAAAATTCCAATATTGTTGGTATAGCCATAACCCAATGAAATTAACGCTTGAGAAACACTTTGAATTAAATTGGGGAGTTCGTTCCAACGAATACTTTTGTAGTCGCCAGTTTTATCACATTTATATCTAAAAGCATCACGTTCTGCAAGCCTTTTGGCTTGTTCTAATACCATGCTAACAATATTATCGGTCATAGAAATAGGTTTGAAAGCGCAATATACAATATTGCTCAAATAAAAAAAGCGAAGAATAAAATTGATTTTCTAAATCAGAATAAATCAATGCCTTTTGTGTAAAAAAAGGCCAACCTTTTAAGATTGACCTTTGCTGTGACCCCGAAGGGACTCGAACCCCCAACCCTCAGAACCGGAATCTGATATTCTATCCATTGAACTACGGGGCCAAAAAAGTGCACAAATGTATATCCCTTTTTCATCTTTTCCAAAGGAAGCAAAGATGGAATGTAATTGTATATTTTTTCGATTATTAGAAATGATTAACTTTATCAAAACTTTATGACATGAAAGGGGCATTAATTATTTGTTTATTTTTAGTTCTGCCATGTTTTTCCTTTGCTCAGGTTACCATTATAATTGATAAATATCCTGTAAAAACGTCACAAAAGGATACGCTATACTTTTCATCTTCAATTAATCATTGGAATCCGCGCGATAAAAAATTCGCTTTTAAAAAGGATAATCAAGGGAGGTTATATCTTAGCTTAACGAATTCTATTGATTCGTTTGAATATAAAATAAGTCGTGGAAGTTGGATGAATGTTGAAGTTGACTCCCTTGGAAACGACATTAGAAATAGATACTATACAAAAAGTTTAGGCAATGAGGTAATACTTAAAGTAAAAGGTTGGCGCGATTTCTATCCAAAGAAAAAATCGCGAATTTCAAAGGGAGTATCATTTCTACCAACAAATATCGAAATTCCGCAGCTTAATAGGAAAAGGACTATAAGAATGTACTTCCCACCCAACTACTCGAGCGGGAAACGATTTCCTGTCATCTATATGCACGATGGTCAAAACCTTTTCGATGATGCCACAGCCTTTTCGGGCGAATGGAATGTCGACGAAACGCTTGATAGCCTTTATACTTATTATGGCTTCTCGTGTATTGTTGTTGGAATCTATCATGGCGATAAGGAGCGAGTTAACGAAATGTCTCCATGGGTTAACGATTCGCTAAAAGTGGGTGGCGATGGTGATAAATATGCAAAGTTTATTATTAAAACCCTTAAACCTTTCATCGATAGTCATTTTCGCACATTACCCGACAGAGAAAATACTGCAATAATGGGAAGTTCAATGGGTGGATTAATATCTCTTTATATGGCATTGGAATACCAAGATGTGTTTGGAAAAGCAGGAGTATTCTCTCCTTCGTTTTGGTTTTCGCCAAAAGCATATGAGCAAATTCAAAAATTTAATCAAAAAAAATATCAAAGATTATACTTACTTTCGGGAGCAAAAGAGGGTTTTAGCGTTGTTGGAAATACCCTTAGAGCAGATAGTTTGCTTCGGAGTGTTGGTTTTGATGAAAACTATATGAGATGTAAAATTTCCAAAGATGGCCAACATAGCGAATGGTTTTGGAGTCGCGAATTTGGCGATGCAATTAAATTCTTATTCAACCTATAAAAATTAAAAAAATGAAAAATGTTTTCATCCTTTTGCCTGTAATAGCACTTATTATTTGTGGATGCGGAAATAACAATAGCAACCAAAAAGTTAATAAGCCAAATTCCATTGTAATGGAGGGTGATTTATTAAATGGTATCAAAAGAATATATAATGCTGAGGGGAACTTAGAAACCGAAACACCATATAAAGACTCTCTACCTGAGGGGCTTCAAAAAGAGTACTACAAAACGGGACAGCTATTTCGCGAAACACCTCTTGTTAAAGGTAAGCCCAATGGAATTGTTAAGGAGTATAGCACCAAAGGTATAATCTATCGCGAAATGCCTGTAGTTAATGGGAAGGCAAATGGAATAATTAAAAAGTATTACCCAAATGGTACGCTATTCTCTGAAGCTCCTTTCTTGGACGGAGAGCCTCAACCTGGTTTAATAGAATATAGTGAGAAAGGCGATCTGTTTGATATGCCAAAGATGAAATTCAAGGGGATTGATAAAACTCGGACAGAAGGGATTTATATAATCGAAATCAGCATGTCCGATGAGTATCTAGAACCACTTTATTCAAGTTTAGTTGTTTTTGAGGGTAAGACACTTCGTAGTTCTATTCCCACAACTAAAGGGAAAGGCATTTTTCGTATTTCAGTTCCTAGTGGCACAGTGGTTAACAAAACGATAACATTTGAGGCGCGCTATAAAACAACCCGCTCAAATATTTGCATCATTCGCGATAGCTATACTATTGGGGTAACAAATTTTTAATTAAATGGAACCACTTTATATTGATTTTTCTGATTCAGTTTCTTTATCGGGGAAAACTAAGTTTTTAGGAATATTAATGTGTATTCTTGGGGTTGTTGGAATCACATTTTGCCTAATTGATGGCTCATATGGATTGCCATTTTACCTAATTCTATTTTATTTGGTTTGGGGTGTTTTTATGCTTACTCCTTATCCTTATAGAATAACCTCTAGAAATAAGCCTTTCATTAAAATTGATGAAAAGGTAATAGGGTATAGAACTGCACCTTTCTCAATTCCAAAAAGCGAGGATTGGGTTAATATTTCAGATATTACAATAAAACCACACTCAATTTTCTTAGAAATTAAAGGTGGTCAACGAAAGAAAATTAACCTCAGCTGGATATCGAGGAGGAATGAACTTATTATCAAGCAAACTATCAGAGAAATTGCTACTGAAAAGGGAATAAATGTTTTCTTGATCAACCAGTAAAACGCTATTCTAGGGCGAAGTCGACAATTGCTTTTGCATGAATTTCTAGAGTGTTGAAAATAGGTATGTCAACATCCTCTTGTTTTATTAATAGAGGTATCTCTGTACAACCAAGCACAATACCTTCGGCTCCTTGCTTCTGCAGCCCATTGATAATTTCGATAAATTGTTTTTTTGTAGCATCAACAAACAAATTCTTTAGAAGCTCATTAAAGATAGTCCTATGGATAAACGCCCGTTCTCTATCAGATGGAGTAATTGTTATAATTTCTGATTTTGCTAAGTTATCTTTATAAAAACCCTGCTCCATGGTCATTTTGGTGCCAAGCAGGCCGACCTTAGTTAAACCCTTGGTATTGATCTCTGCGGCCGTTGCTTTTGCAATATGGATAATGGGTTTTGATATTTTACTTTGAAGATCATCAGCATAATAGTGCAGTGTATTTGCACAAAGAGCAATACCATCAACGCCTGCAGACTCAAGTTTATGCGAAGCATCGATTAATAGATTCAGAACTCCTGCATGATCGTTCTTTTGATTTAAATCAGCAATATCATTATAATTAAATGAGAACAATACACAACGAGCAGCATTCAGACCACCCAATCGGCTATTGACCTCAACATTAATTAAACGATAGTACTCATGGCTCGACACCCATCCTGTACCGCCTATCAAACCTATAGTCTTCATCATTATAAATCTTAAATTATTGAAATCTCTAGCTTTTAAAGTTAGCATTATCTATATTTGACGCCATGGAAAAGCTAAAGTTTATCGATCTGTTTTGTGGCCTAGGTGGTTTTCATATGGCCCTAGAGGAATTAGGAGCTAAGTGTGTTTTTGCTTCGGATATTGATGCTGAGTGCAGGAAGGTATACGCTTTTAACTTTGGGCTAGAGCCTCACGGAGACATTACTAAGGTAAAAGAGAAAGATATTCCAAAACACGATATCATTTGCGCAGGATTTCCATGTCAAGCATTTTCCAAAGCAGGTTATCGTAAAGGAGTTGGCGATCCACGTGGTACGCTTTTCTATGAGATAGTTCGCATTGCCAAGCATCATCAACCCAAATACCTAATTCTTGAGAATGTTCGAAACCTTGCAGGGCACGATGGAGGTAACACCTGGAAGGTAATTAGGCACAGCCTCCGCGAAATTGGGTACAACGTTTCCGATGAACCTATAATCTTTAGCCCTCACTATCTTGGTATTCCACAGCACCGCGAGAGGGTTTTTATCCTTTGCAAAAGAAAAGATTTAGGCGAATTACCAACTTTCAATTTCGATAAAAAGAGTAAACCATCAAGCAATGCCAATTCAATTCTGCAACCCGATAGCGAAATTGAAAACATTAAGAATTATAGGCTTAAAAAACGAGAGATAGGTATTATTGAGCTTTGGAACGATTTTTTAGGAATAGTTAAGGATACGCTACCGGGATTTCCAGTTTGGAGCGAATGGTTGAAAGAAATAGATGGAACCGATAATATATATTCCTACCCAAAGTGGAAACAGGATTTTATCTATAAGAATAGCAACCTATATGGTTCAAATAAGAAAGCTATGGATAAATGGCTCAAAAAAGCCAATGCAAACCCTGATTTCAATGGAGCAAAAGCAAAGTTCGAATGGCAAGCAGGTAAAACCAGTGAGCCCAATCTTTGGAATACCATTATGCATTTCCGCCCTTCTGGTTTGAGAGTAAAGGCACCAACGCACTTCCCTGCATTAGTTGCAATTACCCAAACTTCAATAGTTGGCTCACGGAAAAGAAGACTAACTCCACGTGAATGTGCACGTTTACAGAGCATTCCAGATAATTATCAACTTCATACAACAGACAGGATTGCATATAAACAGCTTGGAAATTCAGTTAATGTTGAGGTTGTTAAACTTTTTGCTAAATTACTTATTGAAAAATAGCCTTTTCCCCTTTTCCTTCAATTAAAGCCAACTAATCATCAAATTGTATTGTAGGGGTGCGATTTTTTTTTAAATTGCAGGGTGAACTTTCGTTTAACCCTAATACTAAATTTATGGAACAAGTTGACAAAAAGTATGCAGGCTTCTGGTGGAGATTCCTTGCAATTATCATCGATGGTATAATCGTTGGCGTTATTTATTGGATTATTATTATTCCTATCATGGCTGCTGTAGGAATTGGAGCAATAAAAACAGCTACCTCTCAAGATATGGATCCATCTGCGGCAGTTGGTTTAATTGGTCTTTTACTTGGTGCTTTTGCAATGGCGGCTCTTTTAATCTCTATAGCTGGTTGGTTATATTATGCATTGCTTGAATCATCCAAAATACAGGGGACTATCGGTAAACTTGCACTAGGTATTATTGTTACCGATATGGAAGGTAATCGGATTTCATTCGGCAAAGCAACAGGTCGTTATTTTGGCAAAATCATATCTGGAATTATCCTTTACGTTGGCTTTATGATGGCTGGTTTTACCGAAAAGAAACAAGGGTTACACGA
>JBPXJX010000050.1:0-1338 GCA_051715525.1 Bacteroidales bacterium | reverse complement strand
GTTTTTCTCTTTATCTTTTTCTTTAAGTTGATTCTCTAATCCACGAAGGTAATCGGCCTTCATACGCTCAAGTTCAGTGGCTGTAAAGCCGTACTGTTTTACCCTTTGAGCTTCGCGAATTAAACCTTTTACACCACCAGTAACATCATCGTTCTTTGCAGCAGAATATAGATAAATTACATCCTTTGTTCTTACAATTGACCCAATAGCAAATCCTGCAAAAACAAAAGGTGGGTTTGGCTTTTGAACTAACTCACTATAACGAGCATTCATCATGCTTGAAATAAGCGAACGCTGCATTGATGTTCTTAAATAACCTAAGTTCTTTGGCTCATTAATATCAGTTTTTTGCTTGATAAACACAGTAATCATTGTATTGCGAGCTTCAGCATCGCTAGCAACACCAATTAGAGGTTCAACATTATCAGGAAGTTCAAAATACTCTCTCTTAGCAGGATTAACAGGCTTTTTTATGTCAGCGAATAGAGTTTTAATCTTTTGCTCAATTTTGTCAATATCAACATCACCTACTATAACAATTGCTTGTAAATCGGGACGATACCATTTAGCATAATAATCTCTAATGGTTTGATATTTGAAGTTGTTAATTACATCGATATCACCAATAACATCGCGTTTTGCGTATTTAGAATCTTTAAACATAATCGGGCTTAACTCCTTGCGCATTCTTGCCTCAGGGCCACGACCAGTTCTCCACTCTTCGCGAATAACACCGCGTTCATTATCAATTTCCTTATCCTCTAATGAAACGAAATTTGACCAATCGTGAAGTACAAGTAAAGCAGAATCGATAATCCCTTCGCGTGTAGTTGGTACATCAGAAAGGTTATAAACAGTTTGATCTAATGATGTATAAGCATTAATGTTTTGGCCAAACTTAACGCCAACAGACTCAAAATAGTTAAGTAATTTTTTTTCTGGAAAGTTCTTTGTTCCATTGAAGCACATGTGCTCAAGGAAGTGAGCCAAACCGTTTTGGTTATCCTCTTCGAGGATTGCACCAACATTTTGTGCGATATAGAAATCGGCACGCTGCTTTGGTTCTGTATTTTTACGAATATAATAAGTTAAGCCATTTTCAAGTTTACCTATTCTGAAATTGGGGTCAACAGGGGCTGGTGAATTCAAATCAATCTGCTTTGGTTGTGCATATGATATAAACAACGCAGATAGAAAGAGTAACAATGTCGAATAAATTCTTCTCATTTTTAAATAATTTGGGTTAGAAATCGGTTAATTAATATCAAATGTAAATAAAATAAAGATTTTACGTTTCAATTTATTAAACTTTAACATTTGATGTTAGTCTTATTAAAA
>JBPXJX010000049.1:0-8089 GCA_051715525.1 Bacteroidales bacterium | reverse complement strand
TTTAAGTCTGTTATTTTTGACAAAACCTATTCAAAAGGGATGCATACTGTCACTTTTTAGTGATGATTCAGATTTTTTAAAAGATAAACTTTCTTTTTTTGCGAAAAGAGTAGTATGTTTGTAAGTCTGTATACTTAAAGATAAAAAACCAAACAAAAAATACGTAGATTATGAAAAAAATCAGGTTCCAACATCTAGCATTCATCGCTGTAGCCGCACTTATTCTTGCAGCTTGTGGTGGTGTTGAAAAGATGAAACAACTCCCCGAAGGATTGAAGTTTAAAGCAACTCCATCACCTATGGAAGTGCATGGTAATAAAGTTAAAGTTACTCTTGAGGGTACAATCCCTGCGAAGTATTTTAATAAAAAAGCTATTGTTGATGTAACCCCTGTATTAGTATACGAAGGTGGTGAACTTCCTTTAGCAGTTAAAGTTCTTCAAGGTGAAGATGTTCAAGCTAACAACCAAGTTATCAACTATGAGGCTGGTGGTAGCGTTAAACACGAAGTAGAATTTGACTATAAAGATGAGATGTTTAAATCTCACCTTGAGTTACGCTTCGTTATCACTTACAAAGACAAGAAAATTCCTTTCGATGCTCCATATAAAGTAGTTGATGGTATTCTTGCAACTTATAAATTGGTTGATATCGACCCTAAACCAACTATGTTAAAAGGAAATAATTTCCAAAGAATTACTCCTGATAAGAAAGAAGGTCAAATTAACTTTGTAATCTCTAAGGCTGATGTTCGTAAATCGGAGTTAACCAAAGAAGAGGTTAAGATGCTTCAAGATTTTATTGCAAAATCAGTAGTTGATTCTACAAAAGAATTTAAAGGCGTTAGCGTTTCTGCTTATGCTTCTCCAGATGGTCCAGAAGCTGACAATGCTAAACTTTCTACCGATCGCGGAAAATCTACCGAAAAATGGTTAAGCGATATTTTCAAAAAAGCAAAAGTTGAAACCAAGGATAAAAACTATGTAACTGTTCAAACTACTTCTGAAGACTGGGACGGTTTCCAATCAGCTATCAGTGCTTCTGATGTACAAGATAAGGAACTCATTCTTCGCGTTCTTTCAATGTACTCTGATCCAGCAGTTCGCGAGAAAGAGATTAAAAACTTATCAAAAGTTTATTTAGTTCTTGCAGAAAAGATTTTACCACAACTTCGTCGTTCTAAGATGACTGCTAACATCAACAATGTTGGTTATTCTGATGAACAGCTAAAAGCAATGATTGAAGGAAACACCTACGAAAACCTTCAACTTGAGGAGATTATGTATGGTGTTACATTAATCGCTGATGCTGACAAGAAGATTGAAGTTTACAATAAAGTTGCTGAAAAATTCAATGATGTTCGCGCAATCAATAACATTGCGTACTTATATTTAGTAAAGAAAGATTTAGCTAACGCTAAAGTTGCTCTTGCTAAAGCTCCTGAATCTAACGAACCTTCAATTATCAACAACCGTGGTTGTGTTGCTTTACTCGAAGGAGATGTTGACGGTGCTGAGAAACTATTCGCTTCTGCAACCAACGCTGGTCCAGATGTAAAATACAACTTAGGTATAATCGCTGTTATCAAAAACCAATACCCTGCTGCTGTTGAGTATTTAGCTGGTTCTGATTCTTTCAACCAAGGTTTATCATTATTATTAACTGGAAAAACTGATGGTGCTAAAAATACCTTCACTAAGGTTGAAACAGCTAAAGGTTTCTATGGTTTAGCAATTGTTGGTGCTCGTATGACTGATGAGTCAATGGTTCTTAACAACCTACGCACTGCTGTTGGTAAAGATGCTACTTTAAAAGCTCGTGCAATTAACGATCAAGAGTTCCGTAACTATTTCCAAAACGATGCTTTCAAAGCTATTGTTCAGTAATTAGTTTCTTTAAAATATTAATAGGCTGCTCAAATGAGCAGCCTATTTTTTTTGCTTACCCCTTCTTGAAAGTGGATTATCTATCACAATACTAGCAGCTTGCTAATATTATAAATATTTTTAACTTTTTCGGAACAATTTAATTGAATAGCTTATATATTTGCAGGCAGAAAACTAAAAAAACCAAAACAGTTTCCATATGGAAAATCCAGTAATAAAAGAAAAAATATTAGAAGCCGCTGAAGAGCTCTTCTTTCGTTATGGGTACAGTAAAACATCGGTTGATGACATAACTGAACATATCCGTATTAGCAAGAAAACGTTGTACCAAATCTTCGATAGCAAAGAGAAAATTCTTGCTACAATTTTTGATAGGATTAAGACTGAACTTTCAACTCAAATTGAAGCAGTTATAACTAGCGAGCTAGCTTTTACCGATAAACTTAAGGAAGCGCTTAGAGTGATTTCGAAGCAATTCTCAAAAATTCCACCATTCTTTTATGACGATATTCAGTATCAGGCTCCTGAAGTATGGAGAATGTGGCTCGATTATAAAAAAGATGCAGCATTCAGACATTTTAGAGTGCTTTTGGATGAAGGGAAAGCAAAAGGGAATATTCGTAATGATGTCAATATTGACATGACAGTATTCTTTTACCTAAGCGCCCTTAGCAACATGCTTGATCCTAAATTTATAAAACAGCAATTACCTAATGAGGTAGCCGAAAATCTCCCATTATCACCTCTTGATAGATTCAATGAGGTAGTTAGGATTGTATATATGGGAATTTTAACAGAACAGTGTAAAGTAGATCTAGAAAAGAAATAGTTAATGTTATTAATATGAAGACGAGATTACCAAAACTGATTTTACTTTTTGCAATTTGCCTTTCGGTATTCAAAGTGAACGCCCAATCAATTCAGCTGTCAGCTGAGCTAAAAGATTTAATTGACCTTTCTTTAAACAAGGATTATAAAGTTATAGAGAAGGATATTGAGAAGAAAATTACTGAAACCCAGCGTAAAGGCATTCGTTCGGCTTATTTACCAAAACTTGAGCTTGGTGGAAAGTATTTGTATGCATATTCTACAATGAACTCCAATATGGGAAATATTGAGGGTTTTGAGAGTTTGTCGAAACTTCAGGAGTTGATGAAAAATCCTGCATTTCCTGTGATGTTTCCAAATCTAGCTGGTTTAGCTGGTGATGTAACTAAACTTCAACAATTTTTAGCAACCCAAGGAATTGAGCTCCCAACGGTTAAGAATGGATTAGATGGTGATTTAAGTGGTAACTACTTTGGTGTTGATCTGACTGCTAAGGTACTTCTTTATAGCGGGGGACAAGTTCCAAACGCGTCAAAAGCTTTAAATGCGAAGATAAAGGCTCAGGAAGCAATGTCGGATAAGGCAAAGAGCGATGCAATTAACGATGTTATTACTTATTACGATCAGCTTGCACTCCTAGTGCAATCAAAAAAAGTGCTTGATGAGTCGACACAAAGGCTAACTGCAGAAAAAAAATACGTATCAACAGCGCTTAAAAACGGATTGGCAACAACATTTGATACACTAAAAATTGCAGTTGCAGATGCCAGTTTGCAAGCAAAAATTTCTGATTACGAGAGTAAAAGGAAATTATTGTACGAAAAATTATCTCAACTTACGGGCAAGCCATCTGCAACTTTTGATGTTTATAATCCTGAATTGAATCTTCTAATTTACTCCGATACTTCAACAGATATAACAAATAGAGCAGAATTTAGAGCGCTTACTGCAAGCGTTGAGGCTCAAAAGTTTATGTTAAAATCTGAAAAATCACATTACCTACCCAAAGTACAAGCGTTAGCAACAGTACGCTACGATAATATTTTCAGTGCTAATGCTAATCTTACTGCGCCAATACCAATGGGTATGAGCATAAATAACTTAGGGTTAGGTCCTACATACATGGTTGGTGTGGGTTTTAAATGGGAGTTATTCGATAGATCAAGCGGATCAACCAAAGTGCAGCAAGCCAAATTAGAGGTTATGAAAGCAGATAATGCGAGGGAAGAGGCTCATGAGCTTCTAAGGTTAAATCAAACTAAAGCTAAGATGACCTATGAGTCGTCGGTGGCACAAGTTGTTTTTAAGGAGAAGCAGCGTCAAGCAGCACGTATGGCTTTGCAGCTAGCACAAAAGTCGTACGATGAGGGTATGATTAATATTACAGAGCGTTTGGCTGCAGAAACAGAAATGCAGAATGCCGATTTAGAGTTTTTTCAAGCTGTTTTTGCCCAGCGTCAAGCTGCATTAGATTGCTATAAAGCCACTGGAAGTCTAGTGTTAGCAAATATCAAGTAAAGTAAATAAAGAAAAATTGAAATAAATACAGAGATGAAGACAATAAATAAAAGACACGCTGGGATGCGTACCGCATTTTTAACCTTAGTTCTGGTAATTTTTTTAGTAAGTATAATTGGTTGGATTGTTTTGAGACCAGAGCCTATTACGTTGCAGGGCCAAACAGAGGCAACAGAAGTTAGGGTATCGGGGAAAGTGCCAGGTAGAATTGAGAAGTTCTATGTTTCAGAAGGGATGACAGTTAAAAAAGGTGACACTCTAGTTATTCTATATAGCCCTGAACTTAACGCAAAACTTTTTCAGGCAATCTCTGCTGAGGATGCAGCAAACGCACAAAATCAGAAGGCGCTAAAAGGCGCAAGGGCTGAACAAATTGCAGGTGCTTATGAACTATGGCAGAAAGCTGAGGTTGGCGTGAAATTGGCTGAAAAGACCTATAAACGTTTACAAAACATGTTTGATGAAGGTGTTGTTTCGGCTCAAAAGCGCGATGAGGCTGAAGCCAACTATCAAGCGGCAGTTGCTACAGCAAAGGCCGCTAAATCGCAATATGATATGGCTGTAAATGGAGCAGAGAAAGAGGATAAACTTGCTGCCCTAGCGATGGTTAATAGAGCAAAGGGTGCTGTCTCGGAGGTAGAATCATATATGTCAGAAACGAAGTTGGTTGCACCAATTGATGGCGAGATTTCTGATATCTTTCCCAAAAGAGGTGAACTTGTTGGTTCTGGTGCACCAATTATGAATATTGTTGACTTAACCGATATGTGGGTTGTTTTCAATATCAGGGAGGATTTGCTTACAAAAATCAAAATGGGTAAGGAATTGGAAGCCTATATTCCTGCACTAGGAAATAAAGCGGTTAAATTGAAAGTGAACTATATAAAAGCTATGGCAAACTATGCAACCTTTAAGGCTACAAAAACAACCGGCGGATTTGATGTAAAATCTTTTGAGGTTAGAGCAATTCCTGCTACTCCAATTGATGGACTTCGCCCAGGAATGAGCCTTATGGTTGATTATGATAAGATTCGTAACGATTAAAGTAATGAAGTTGTGGTCAACTATCATCTAAATAAAAATGAAGTTATTAAAATCAATAATAATAGGTATAAAGGCTGTTGCTGAAAGGGAAGTAAAAAGGATAACATCAAAGAGCCTGTATATTCTCGTGATGCTTGTCTTTCCTTTACTGTCGGTTTTATTCTTTGGAACTCTATTTAAGGATGGTATCCCCACTAAGATGCCAATTGCAATCGTTGATCTTGACCAAACCGTAACATCTCGAAAATTTGCTCGCAGCATTGATGTTACACCAATGGCAAAGGTTACCGAATGTTTGCAATCCGAAATAGAGGCGATGACAGAACTTCGGAAGGGTAATATTTACGGGTTTGTAATACTTCCAAAGAACTTGCAGGCAGATATAATGGCCTCTAGGCAACCTGTAATCTGTTACTACTTTCATAACTCCTTCTTAACCGCTGGAGGTTTAGTTCAGAGCAACTTGGCTACCGTTCTAAGAAGTTTATCAGCAGGGGTAAGCATTTCGAAACGAGAGGCTATGGGGCAATCGAAAGAGTATATTCTATCGCAGGTACAACCCATTCAGCGGAGTACTCACATGCTCTTTAACCCTACAATTACATATTCGGTATATTTATCGACCATTGTGATGCCTATCATGCTCCAAATCTTTATTCTGTTGATGACCGTTTACTGCATTGGTATTGAAATTAAGGAGCGAACCTCGAGGGAGTGGTTACGCCTTTCGAATAAATCAATTTTTGTTGCATTAACAGGAAAACTACTACCATACACCGTTGTATTTTATATAGTTATGATGTTTCAAAACTTTATTCTATATAAAGTAATGCAGATACCGATGAATACTAGCCTTGGATGGTTGATGTTCGGTTCGCTTATGTTTGTTTTAGCCTATCAAGCGCTTGGAGTCTTGTTTATTGGGGTGCTTCCGCTAATGCGCTACGCAATTAACCTTGCTGCTTTCTTTGGCATCTTGGCATTATCGCTTTGTGGATTTTCTTTTCCAACCACTTCGATGCCACCAATAGTACAATATTGGTCAAACCTACTGCCAGCAAGGCATTATATGCATATCTTCCAAAGCCAGATTTTAACAGGGTTCGAAGTTCGCTATTCGCTACCATCGTATTTGTATTTGTTGATATTTATGCTATTGCCGCTTCTGGTTCTTAATAGGCTAAAATCGGCGCTGATATATCAAACATTTATAGAAAATATTGGAGCAGAGGAGGAGCGAATGAATCTGCAACAGAATCCTTGAGTGATGAATATTCACACAACAAGAGAAACAATGAAAAAAAAGAAAATAAATTATTTCAGTCAGATTTCGGAAGGTATTCAAAGCATGCTTCGAATTTGGATAAGAGAGTTGCAGCTTATCCTCAAGGATGTTGGCGTTATATCGGTAGTTTTTGCTGCTCCTCTTCTTTACCCATTGCTCTATTCAACCATATACTTTAACGAGGTGGTAAGAGAGATGCCAATAGCAGTTGTTGATCTATCGCACACTTCAACGAGTCGAGAGTTCATGAGAAAACTCGATGCAACTCCAGAGTTAAAGGTTTATGCCAACTGCACATCGATGGAGGAGGCAATTGTTGAATTTAAGAATAGACGGGTTAGGGGAGTGGTTCAAATTCCTGAAACCTTTAGTGCCGATATCGCTTTAAATAGACAAACTACGATATCGACTTACGCCGATATGGAGTTTTTCATGTACTACAAAGCGTTGATGGCTGGGACAAGCTATGTTACGCTGGATGCGACTAAAAAAATCCAGATAACAAACCTTATGAATAGTGGATTATCAGAGCGCGAAGCAGAGGTTACCTCCGAGCCAATTAAGATAGTTGATAATGTTATGGGCAATAAGGCTGGAGGATTTGGGAACTATGGTGTTCCCGCTTCGTTGATCCTTATTATTCAGCAAACCTTGATTCTCGCAATAGGAATTATGGCAGGTACTGCAAGAGAGCGTCATGCTTTTGGTATACTTGCTCCGCTTGATCGTAAAAGGCTTGGGACTTTACGTTTAGTTTTAGGGAAAACGGCTGCTTACTTTACAATCTATGCACTACTTTCGGTTTATATGTTAGGTATGATACCACAGTGGTTTGGATACGGGATAGCTGCAAGCTTTCAAGAGATGGTTGCATTGATTACACCATTTCTATTGTCGAGTATCTTCTTTGGGTTGACACTATCGGTATTCTTCAAAAGTCGTGAGAGTGCAATGATGATTTACGTTTTTTCGTCAATACCGATTCTTTTCCTATCGGGTGTAATATGGCCATTATCGAGCTTTAGCGATACTTGGCTGGCAGTAAGAGAGATATTCCCTTCGTCGAATGCAATTTTTGGCTTTGTAAAAATGAAATCACTAGGAGCATCAGTACACGAGACAAAAAACGAGGTTACGGCGCTTTGGGTTCAAACCGCTATATACTTTATAACGGCGTGCTTTGCTTATGCATATCAGGTAACCTATTCAGAAAGAGTAAGAGAAGGACTGGTAAAAAGACCCTTTGGAGAGCTTAGAAGGATAATTGGAAGCCGATAAGTAATTAGTAAATTTAGTTGATAATAGAAGTTTCCTTTAATTAGGAAACCTCTATTGTTTAAACCATTCCCTTTTTGATTTTACTGAAGAAATCCCATAGAACAATCCCTGCTGAAACAGAAATGTTGAAAGAGTGTTTAGTCCCAAACTGAGGAATTTCAATGCATTCATCGGAGAGATTGATTACATCCTGATCAACTCCTCTTAGCTCATTCCCAAAAACTAAAGCATACTTGCCATTTAGAGTTGA
>JBPXJX010000048.1:0-6089 GCA_051715525.1 Bacteroidales bacterium | reverse complement strand
TATTTTTGCTAAATCGCTACCAATGCCTATGGTATTTGGCGCTTTAAAACGTCTTGAGTTACTTCAAACAAAACCAGAATTAAAGGATAACCTTTGGGTAATTGTTAATGCACTTCAAAAAGGTTTAAAAGAAATGGGATTGGACATAGGTAAGACCCAATCGCCAGTTACCCCTGTTTACATGAAAGGTGGTATACCAGAAGCTGCAAACCTAGTATTTGATTTAAGAGAGAATTACGGAATTTTCTGCTCGATGGTAGTTTACCCAGTTATTCCAAAAGGCGAAATTTTACTTCGTATTATCCCAACTGCTGTTCATACTTTAGATGATGTTAAAGAAACCATCAAAGCATTTGCTGCAGTTAAAGAGAAACTTGCCGCAGGTAAGTACGACAAAGATAAGATTACTCAAATCTAGATAAAATGAAAAAGGCACCAAACGGTGCCTTTTTTTATTGCTCATAATTCTTAGAATTTTCTTTCTCCTATATACCTTTCGGCATCAATTGCGGCCATACAACCAGAACCTGCAGCAGTAATTGCCTGACGATAGTGAGGATCTTGAACATCACCGCATGCAAATACTCCTGGAATGTTTGTTTTGCTTGTACCTGGTATAGTTTTGATATAACCAACCTCATCAGTTTCAATCCAAGGCTTGAATATATCTGAGTTCGGTTGATGGCCAATTGCTACGAAAAAACCAGTAATATCTTTTTTAACTAATTGCCCAGTAGTTGAGTTCTCAAGCATTACTCCAATAACACCATTGATATCGCCCAAAATTTCTTTAGTTGTGTGTTCGTATAAAACTTCAATATTAGGAGTCTTAATAACACGTTCCTGCATTGCTTTAGATGCGCGTAAATAAGGTTTACGAACAATCAAATAAACTTTACGACAAAGACCCGATAAGTATGTAGCTTCCTCAGCAGCAGTATCGCCACCACCAACAACAGCAACATCTTGACCTTTATAAAAGAAACCATCGCAAGTTGCGCAAGCCGATACGCCTTGTCCTTTATATTTCTCCTCAGATTCAAGACCCAAATATTTTGCTGTAGCACCTGTAGCAATAATCAATGTATCAGTTTCAAGTACCTTTTCGCCATCAATGGTAACTTTATAGGGTGATGATGTGAGATCTGTTGAACTTGCAATACCAAAACGCACATCAGCACCCAAACGAATAGCTTGTTTTTTAAGATCTTCCATCATTTCGTTGCCAGTAATCCCTTGGGGATAACCTGGAAAATTTTCAATTTCAGTGGTAGTAGTAAGCTGACCGCCAGGTTGAATTCCTTCGTAAAGCACAGGGTTTAAATTTGCACGAGACGCATAAATTGCAGCGGTATATCCAGCAGGACCCGAGCCAATAATCAAAACTTTAACTCGCTCAACAGGTAACTCCTTACCTGAACCGCTTTTGTTATTATCAACATTCATAGATTTAAATAGTTCCATATTTATATATTTTTATAGTTTGCAAAAGTAATGAATAACTGTAAATTTACTCAACATAGCTTAAGTAACAAAAAAAGAAAGTTTAAGTTTTTTTGATTCAAAAAAAGAATTTACTTTTGCAACCGCGAAAGCAATCGGGGTGTGGCGCAGTTGGCTAGCGTACTTGCATGGGGTGCAAGTGGTCGCCCGTTCGAGTCGGGTCACCCCGACGACCAAACTAAAGGGGCTTTATGCCCCTTTTTTGTTATGCACATGTTTTACACATACATACTTTTTAGCGAAAAACTTGGAGTTTACTACACTGGCTCCTCTCAAAACCTTGAGTTTAGGCTGCGCGAGCATAATAGGGGGAAAACTGCTTTTGCCGCCAAAGGGGCACCTTGGACACTTGTACTCTCAAAAGCATTCCACACTCGGGCAGAAGCGATGGCCTTGGAACGGAAAATCAAAAAGCGTGGTGCTCAAAGATTTCTTATTGATCTTGATTTAAATGTTGGCTAGCGTACCACGCCGAAGGCGTGGTGGTCGCCCGTTCGAGTCGGGTCACCCCGACGACCAAACTAAATGGGCATTCTGCCCCTTTTTTATTATGAGCACATTATTACTCATCTCTAGTTTGATTTAACACAGCATCTGCTCAAAAACTTATTTAAACCTTCCAAAGCAATATCCTGACAACAATAGTTTTAAAATATGATTTTTGTTATGCAAATATTTGCATATCGATCATATATTTGTGCCCGCAACAAAAAATGAACAAATAGGATTAGAAACAAATTGCAGTAAGCGGTGTTTCATTCATCAATCATGCAAATAATTAAAATTTAATAATATGGATAAGATTATTAGTTCAACATTAAGCAAACTTGGTATTGAGAAGGTAAATAATGGGGTAAGCACAGGAGCAAAATGGGTTGAGACCCACGGTTCTCTTCTTTCTTCTGAGAACCCATCAACTGGCAAAGAGATTGCAAGCGTAAAAACTGCCAGCATTGAGGATTATGAATTATTGATGGTAAAGGCAACCCAATCGTTTAAAGAATGGCAATACTGGCCAGCCCCAAAAAGAGCTGAGGTTGTAAGACAAATTAGCATAAAACTTCGCGAGCACAAGGAAGAGCTTGGAAGACTAATCAGTATCGAAGCAGGGAAAATCTTACAGGAAGGAATGGGCGAGGTTCAGGAAATGATTGACATCTGCGATTTCTCTCTGGGTCTTGCACGCTCAATGAATGGTGTTATGCTACGTTCTGAGCGTCCTCACCATAAGATGTATGAACAATATCAACCTCTTGGAGTTATTGGTATTGTAACCTCATTTAACTTTCCTATGGCTGTATGGGCTTGGAATACTATGCTTGCAGTTGTTGGTGGAAACGTTGTTGTGTGGAAACCAAGCTCCAAAACCCCTCTAACAGCTCTTGCTGTGCATAATGTTATTGCTGAGGTTTTAATTGCAAACGAAGTTCCCGAGGGAGTTTTCAACCTTATCGTTGCAAAGAGTTCTGTTTTAGGCGATAACTTCCTTGAGGATAAGCGCCTTCCTTTACTATCTGTAACTGGTTCAACCAAGGTTGGAAGACATGTTGCTCAGATTGTAGGTAAGAGATTTGGTAAAACTATCCTTGAGCTTGGCGGTAATAACGCAGCGCTAATCATGCCTTCGGCAAAACTTGATTTAGCAATCCCTTCAATTGTTTTCGGTGCAGTCGGAACTGCTGGTCAACGTTGCACTTCGACTCGAAGGGTAATTGTTCATGAAAAGATTTACGATGATGTAAAAAAACAATTAATAAAAGCGTATGCCCAGTTCGAGAGTCGTATTGGTAACCCATTAAAAAGAGAAACTCTCATTGGGCCACTTATCGATAAAGGAGCAGTAGAAGCATACAGCCATGCAATATCTGAGGCCATTAAAGAGGGAGGTAAACTTGTATATGGCAACAAGATAGTTTCAGGCGTTGGGTTCGAAAGCCAAACTTACGTTGTTCCAACAATTGTCGAGGCGCAAAACAGCTTCAAAATCGTTCAAGAGGAGACCTTTGCTCCTATCCTATATCTAATTAAAGCCAAATCGCTTGACGAAGCAATAGCTTTCAATAACGATGTACCTCAAGGCTTATCATCAACCCTATTCACCACAAGCATGAACGAGATGGAGCAATGGCTTTCGGAAGGTGGCTCTGATTGCGGTATTGCAAACGTTAATACAAGTACATCTGGTGCTGAGATTGGTGGCGCCTTCGGTGGTGAGAAAGAAACAGGAGGTGGTCGTGAATCGGGCTCAGACGCTTGGAAACAGTACATGCGCCGTCAGACGGTTAACATCAACTATGGCGAAGAGCTACCACTTGCACAAGGAATTAAGTTTGTAATCTAGTCAACTTAAAAACTCTCCGTTTAAAATAACGGAGAGTTTAATATCTTTAGTTCCTTTTTAATCTAAGTAAATTCATGAAAACCTTACGTTTATTAAGCATCATATTGCTCTTTGTAATTCCAGCCAAACTCTTTTCACAAGAGATTTCAATAGCAGCCGCTGCGGATCTAAGGTTTGCAATGGATGAAATTGTGAAAGAGTTTCGAAAAACAAATCCAAACGTTAAGGTTAATGTTATCTATGGTTCCTCAGGTAATCTATATCAGCAAATAGTAAATCACGCTCCTTTCAATATTTTCTTCTCGGCCGATATTTCGTATGCTAAAAAGATTGACTCGCTAAAACTTTCATTTGGTAGTCCAAAACTTTATGCAATAGGGCATTTGGTTCTATGGAGTTCATCAATCGACATCACAAAGGGAGTTGATGTTTTAAAATCTTCAGAGATAAAGAAAATTGCAATAGCAAACCCAGCGGTTGCCCCCTACGGCAAACGTGCTATGGAGTGTTTAAAATATTACAATCTACTAGATGAAATTAGCGATAAAATAGTCAAAGGAGAAAACGTATCACAAGCCGCACAGTTTGTACTTACAGGGAATGCTGAAGTTGGTATCATCGCCCTTTCGCTAGCTTTATCTCCTGAAATGACTGCAAAAGGTAAATACTATTTAATCGATGAAAAAAGTTACTCAACCCAAGAGCAGGCCTATATTGTAACTAAAAATTCGGGAACTGATAAAAACGTTCAAGAGTTTGTACAATTCATTGAATCGGCTAGTACAAGGACAATATTCGAGAGGTACGGCTTTAAATTACCTCAATAATTCAATTGAGAGATGAATGAGTTCAATTTAAACATAGTTGGAAGGTTTTGGATAAACTCACACGGTTCATCTTTTGCTGGTAAAGGTAAGATTGAACTTTTGCAGAAGATTTTAGAACTGGGTACACTCAGCAAAGCAGCAAAAACTCTGAAAATCCCATATCGTCAAGCATGGGAAAAAGTGCGAAGCATGAATAAATTCCACGATTGTCCAGTTGTTGTGCTCAAACATGGTGGAAAAGAACACGGCAAAGCCGAAGTAACTGAGTTTGGAGAAAAAATTATATTGGCATACCGAAATATTGAATCTGATTTAGAAAAGTTTTTCGCAGAACAATCGGAAAAATTAGAACTTTGCAAAAAGGAATAATCTCACTTAAGCGATAATGAACGAGGCATTTATTCAAACGTTTTGGATTTCAATCAAACTAGCCACACTAACTACGGCCATTCTATTCTTTATTGGAATTCCAATCGCATACTTCTTGACTTACTCAAATTTTCGCTTAAAGATTGTTTTACAGGCATTAGTCAGCATGCCATTAGTACTACCACCAACAGTAATTGGATTTTATCTACTGCTTGCCTTTAGCCCAAACTATTGGCTTGGAAGTTTCTTTAATAGTATTAACCTACAGCTAGCCTTCTCCTTCCTTGGCATTCTAATTGGTTCGGTAATTTTTAATTTTCCATTCATGGTAAATGCCATCCAGAACGGATTTAGCAACCTGCCATCATCGCTAAAAGATGCTTCGTATACACTAGGGAAATCGAGAATTACAACCGCTTACAAAGTTCTAATACCAAATATCAAACCAGCTATATTAACAGGTGTTTGCTTAACCTTTGCTCATACCATTGGTGAATTTGGCGTTATCCTGATGATTGGGGGAAATATTCCAGGCAAGACTAGAGTTGCATCGCTGGCCGTTTACGACGAGGTGCAAGCCCTGAATTTTAGCGCTGCTAATAAATACGCTCTATTCCTCTTCGTTTTTAGCTTTTTAATTTTACTGCTCATCTATAGCATAAATCGAGATTTCTCAAGATGGAAGAAGTTTTAATAGATATTGACATAAAAAAGGCGATTCACACGACCAATGGGAATGAGATTCTTGATTTAAAGCTATCCATTCCCATGTTTGGCTTTGTTACCATTTTTGGAAAATCGGGTGTTGGCAAGACCACGCTTTTAAAGATGATTGCAGGACTTACCAAACCAGATAGTGGCTATATCAAAGTAAATAACGAAGTTTGGTTCGATAGCAGCAATAAAATTAACATAAAACCACAGCAACGCAATATTGGATTTGTTTTTCAGGATTATGCTCTATTCCCTAATATGACGGTTAAAGAGCACCTACTTTACGCTCAGAACTACCAAGAGAAAGATTATGTAGCGAAACTCCTCGACACTTT
>JBPXJX010000047.1:0-1805 GCA_051715525.1 Bacteroidales bacterium | reverse complement strand
TCAACTGAGTTTTCAGCCCCTAGGGCTGTTTTGTGGATTTCCTTGTTTGGAGGAGTTCCAGTAATACCGCAAAGTATTATTTTTTCGACTAGTAATGCATCAGATGTTCTGAAAACCGAACCAATATTATTTAAACTACGGATATTGTCAAGAACAACAATAATCGGAGTTTTTATCGACTCTTTAAACTCGTCAACTGTTCTACGATTCAGCTCTTTATTCTCAAGTTTTCTATTATCTATCATTGTTTTTCAATTTTTACAAAGGTAGATAAACCTTTTTTTGTAAATTAGAGGCAGCTCAAATTAATATAAATCCTATGAATATTCACGAATATCAAGCTAAGCAATTATTGCAGGAATCGGGAGTACCCATTCCAATGAGTATCCTTGCTTATACTCCACAGGAAGCCGTAGAGGCTGCAAAGAGAATTTTTGAAACCACAGGAACCGACGAGATTGCAGTCAAGGCTCAGATTCATTCTGGTGGACGTGGTAAAGGCGGCGGCGTAAAAATTGCGCACAACCTTGAGGAGGTTGAAACGCACGCGAAGGCCATTATTGGGATGACCCTTGTTACGCACCAAACAGGCCCAGTCGGTAAACTTGTTCGCAAGATAATTGTACAGCAAGGAATTTATCAATCTGGTCCATCAAAAGTAAAGGAGTATTATGTTAGCATATTGCTCAACAGAGCAATTGGACGAAACATGGTTGTTTATTCATCGCAGGGTGGAATGGATATTGAAGCGGTTGCTGCTCAAACACCTGAACTTATTTTTAAAGAGGAGATACACCCACTGGGACTTCAAGCAAATCAAGCACGAAAAATAGGTTTTAACCTAGGCTTAAAAGATAAAGCTCTTTCCCAAATGGTTAAATGCATCATGGGGATGTATGATACATACATTAAGAACGATTTATCACTACTCGAAATTAATCCATTGGTGAAAACTGCAAACGACGATATTTTTGCTGTTGATGCAAAGATTGCCATTGAGGATAATGCTTTGTATCGTCATCCTAACCTTGAACTTTTCCGCGATAAGGATGAAGAGGATCCTGCTGAGGTAGAGGCAGGAGAGAACAACCTTAACTTCGTTAAGCTCGATGGTAACGTTGGATGTATGGTAAATGGCGCTGGTTTAGCGATGGCTACAATGGATATCATAAAACTTTCTGGTGGCGACCCAGCAAACTTCCTTGATGTTGGGGGTGGTGCAAATGCCAAAACGGTTGCTGCAGGTTTCAGAATTATACTTAAAGATCCAAATGTCAAAGCTATATTAATCAATATATTTGGGGGTATTGTTCGCTGTGATAGAGTTGCCCAAGGGGTAGTTGATGCTTATAAAGAGATTGGTAATATTACCGTTCCGGTTATTGTTCGTTTGCAAGGGACAAATGCAAAAGAAGGTAAGGATTTAATTGATCAATCGGGATTGAAAGTTTCATCGGCAATTTCGCTCCAGGAGGCAGCAGATCTTGTTAAAGAGGCTGTTAAATAGATTAAAAAACCGAGGAGAAATCCTCGGTTTTTTTGTCCTTACATTAAAGGATTTTACTTTTTGGTGGCGCATGTATTTACACCAATAATCGAGTAAAGAGGGCAGAAATTGATAAAGGCAGTCATAAGTGGTACAACAGCCAATAAGCCCCACCAACTTTGATAAGCAATACCAAAAGAAGCAATAACAACGCCCATGATTAATCTTATAATCATATCGACTTTACCTACATTCTTTTTCATTTGTTGAATTTTTAATGGTTAATATGTAAACAAACAAAAAGAAGAAAAGCTCATTA
>JBPXJX010000046.1:0-1102 GCA_051715525.1 Bacteroidales bacterium | reverse complement strand
TTGGGGTTTTCAATAACATTTTCAACCTTTCGGGCGATGAAAAATAGGTGCGTTGATAAAAGCTTTGAGCATACAGTGGTACCATCTGGCTAAATTGTGGTTGATTTTTGATTGCCTGAATCATGGGTACATTAGGGCAGTCGGATGTGTTATCAATCAAACTTTTTAAAGATGAAGCATACAACCACATATCGGGATCGGCATGATAGTTCTCAAAAATTTTTGGTATGCGTTTTTTAATTTTCTTAACCGCCTTTTTAACATCCTTTTTTGCTAGCATTGCTGAAAAGAGTTCCTCACATGCATTGATGTTATTCCCAATATCAACCGGATAGCTAAGCAGAGCCGAAAGGGAGCCAGATAACTCCTCCCACTTATTTTTACGATATGATGTAAAATAATCGTTAAGCATTGGAATTGACGATAGGTACTTGGTCCTTTGTGATGGCATTCTTGAAATCCAGGTCTTTAAGCTATCTTCACGAGTCTGCAAACGCTCAACCACGTTAAATTGAAACATCGATTCGGCTTGCCATGTATCCTTTTGCCAAAAGTTAACAAGCATATCATGCTTATCGGTATAATCCACTTTAATTTTGGGATCTTTGGCTTGAGCATCCTTGATAATTCTTATAAATTCTCCCCAAACTGCATCTTTCCAAGGTGCAAGAACATCGCGTGCTTGTTTTGCTTCGTAAGGACTCGAATAGCGATATGTTGTTCCTGGATACCCAATAATCATAGCAAAATCGCCTTCCTTAACTCCGCGTGTTGATATATTAAGAAAACGCTTAGGAACATAAGGAATATTCCTTTTACTATAGGGGGCAGGTTTACCATCAGGGCCGGTATATATACGAAACATAGAAAAATCGCCAGTATGGCGAGGCCAATGCCAATTATCGACATCGCCACCAAAGTTACCAATAGCCGAAGGGGGAGCAGCTACCAGGCGAACATCTAAAAACCTTTCGTAAAGAAAAAGGTAAAAATAGTTATGATTATACATTGGCTTTACAATGGCATAGTACTTACCATTTTGGGTTGATACCATTGCAATAGAATCCATTTTAGTATAAAGAGAATTAAAATATTCTGGCGA
>JBPXJX010000045.1:0-1598 GCA_051715525.1 Bacteroidales bacterium | reverse complement strand
TGGAGTGCTATGAGAATGGCATCCTAAACAAAGAGCGCACCGGTGGGCTGGATCTAAACTTTGGACAATTTGAGAATGCCATGGAAGTTCTTCACCAATTAGCACGTGGCGAGGGATTTGGTATGATTGTAGGTCAAGGTGTTCGCAAAATGAAAGAATATTTTGTAAAGAACTTTGGGGCTGATGCAAAATTCCTAAACGATATAGGAATGGAGAACAAAGGTTTGGAGTACTCTCAGTACGTTTCAAAAGAATCTTTGGCTCAGCAAGGTGGTTATGCAATGACTAACAAGGGCCCTCAACACGATGAGGCATGGCTTATTTTCATGGATATGGTAAACAACCAAATTCCAACATTCGAAGCAAAAGCAGAAGCTTTACACTACTTCCCAATGTTCCGTACTTGGTTTGGTCTGCAAGGATTATGCAAACTACCTTGGAACGATGTTACACCAAAGGGTAACGCTCAAACAAGCGAACCTCACAAAATCCCTGAGCACGTTGAAACTATGTAACCATTTACAATGCTGTTACAGGTGGTAATATCGATAAGGATAGCATGATTACGCAAAGTGAACGCGTTTATAACTTCCAACGTATTTTCAATATCCGTCGTGGTTATGGCTTACGTAAGCATGATGCTCAGCCATATCGCGTTTGTGGTCCTGTTACAAAAGAGGAATACCTAAGCCGTCAGGAGCGTTACGTCAAGCAGCTAAAAGAGCAAGTTGGCATCGACCCAACCAATATGAGCCTTGAGGATAAAATGGCAGCAATGCGTAAGTATCGCGAAGGCAGATACGAGCAACTTCTTGATGCAGTTTACAATCGTCGTGGTTGGACTAGCAATGGTGTTCCAAAAATTGAGCACCTAAAGGCAATCGGAATGGATTTACCTGAACTAATCGAAGTAGTTAAACCTCTACAATAAAGTTGACTTCACAAAAAACCGTCTAGAATCTAGGCGGTTTTTTTATTACTAACTTATCTGGCTAAACGCAACCCTCTCCTTTGCCATCTCATCAAGTTGTTTTGCCAATATCTGATTTTTCTGAAAAGATAAATTCGGATCTTCGTCAAGCACCTCAATTGCAGCTTGCCTTACATATTGAAGCAGTTGACTATCCTTGCTTAAACTCGCTATTTTAAGATCGAAAGGGACACCACTTTGCTGCGTTCCTTCCATATCACCGGGTCCACGAAGTTGAAGATCAACCTCAGCAATCTCAAAACCATCGTTAGTTGACACCATGGTCGACAATCGTTTTCGCGATTCGTGAGTCAACTTTACCGACGACATCAATATGCAATAACTTTCATCTGCACCACGACCCACCCGACCCCTTAACTGATGAAGCTGCGATAGCCCAAAGCGCTCTGCGCTTTCGATAACCATCACAGTTGCATTTGGAACGTTTACCCCAACTTCAATAACAGTTGTTGCAACCATTATATGCGCCTTGCCACTAGCAAAAAGGTTCATAGAGAAGTCCTTTTGGTCAGCTTTCATCTGCCCATGTACCACAACCGTTACATATTCTGGTGGTGGAAACGCACGAACGATACTCTCATACCCATCTTGCAAATCTTTAAGAAGA
>JBPXJX010000044.1:0-4370 GCA_051715525.1 Bacteroidales bacterium | reverse complement strand
CTTTCCTTGGCTTGTGGCTTCTCAGAACCAGTAAACCTAATTTATTGGATGACCAAAAATCTCCTCAATAATAGGTTTGTATCTATCGAAAAGGATTTTACGTCGAAGTTTAAGAGTAGGAGATAGTTCTCCTGTTAGTGAGGTCCATGGCTCTTCAACAAGTCTGAATCGCTTAATTTGCTCAAAATCACCTAACTGTTTGTTGAGGGTATTTATTTCTCTTTGGAAACGAGCATTTACTTCTGGAATTGATATAAGTACTTTGTTGTTCTCAAAGTGAACTTTATGTCTCGAGCACCAATCGTGTAAGAAACTGAAATTTGGGGATATCAATGCAGTAATAAACTTCTCGTTTTCACCTACAACCATTGCCTGTTCAATAAAAAACGATTCTTTCAGTTTATT
This sequence comes from Bacteroidales bacterium, assembly GCA_051715525.1. Classification (GTDB taxonomy): domain Bacteria; phylum Bacteroidota; class Bacteroidia; order Bacteroidales; family Tenuifilaceae; genus UBA8529. Next base: position 3,965 of record JBPXJX010000044.1, on the reverse strand, counting down.
CTCAATTACTTGTGGAGCAATATACTTTCCGCTCGACATCTTGAACATCTCCTTTTTGCGATCTGTAATAAATAGGAATTTACCATCCTCAATTCGGCCAATATCACCGGTATGAAACCAACCATCTTTATCAATTGCCTCTTTTGTAAGGTTTTCATCTTTGTAATATCCCACCATAAGGCTAGGGCCTTTCATCAGAATTTCGCCGTCCTCGGCGATTATAACCTCAAGATTTTCGAGAATTGGTCCAACAGATCCAAACCGTGTTGAGTTGGGTTGCTGAAAATGGTTTACCGCAATAACCGGAGATGTTTCTGTTAGGCCATATCCTTCAAGCACAGGAATTCCTGCAGCCCAAAAAACTCTTGCAAGCCTTGGTTGAAGAGCGGCTCCACCGCTTACAATCATTTTAAGATTACCGCCAAGGGCTTCGTTCCACTTGCTGAATACAAGTTTTCGAGCGATCTTAAGTTGTAATGCATAGAACCATCCATTTTTGCCATTGAATTCAAATCGAAGTCCAAGATTTACAGCCCAAAAGAAAATATGTTTTTTGATTCCTGTTAAATCTTTTCCCTTGGTTATTATTTTATCGTAAACTACTTCGAGTACACGTGGAACTGTTGAGAACGCATGAACATTCAACTCCCGAATATTATCACCAATAGTAGCCATGCTTTCGGCATAATAAATTGTCATGCCTGAATATTGGTAGATATAGTTTACTATGCGCTCAAGCACATGGCAAAGCGGAAGAAAGCTAAGCGTTTTATCGCCAGCAACAATAGGTAGGCGAGGTGCTGTTGCTATTACATTCGATAAAAAGTTTTCGTGCGAAAGCATAACCCCTTTTGATAACCCAGTTGTTCCTGATGTATATATTATTGAGGCTATATCACTCGGTTTTACTGAATTTTTAATGCTGATAACTTCATCGACATACTTATGAGCATTAGCTTTTCCATTATCGGCAATCTCAATCCACGAGGGCAAACCTTCGGTGTTTGAAAGAGCATAAATTCCCATTATGGCAGGAATATCATTTACAATTGGTAATAATTTTTCGTAAAGTGCTTTGTTTTCAACGAAAACTAACTTAGACTCAGAATGGCTTAGTATATGTTTATATTCTTCTGCGCTTATGGTTGAGTATATAGGAACGTGAATCATTCCAATTTGGCTCACAGCCATGTCAACAAAGTTCCACTCGGGTCGATTATTGGAAACTGTAACTATTTTATCGCCCTTTTTTAAACCAAGCGCAAGTAATCCATAGCTAAGGTTATTAACATTTTCAGTATACGCATGAATATTAAATTCAACCCAACTGCCATTTTGTTTGTAAGCAAGAACCGCTCTACCATTGTAGATTTCAATACCTCGCTCTAAAATATCAAAAGTCCTTGTAGCTTTCATATCACTTATTGTTAAAAAAGCCAATAGTATAAAATATTAATTAAACGTTTGAGTAATTATTAATGATATTTATCAACTAAATCATATTTGTTTAATGAATAGAATTAAATGTTAATCAATTTTCTATGAAAATCACTTGGAAATAAAAAAGAATAGCAAACTGTAAACGTTATTTCTAAAAATGTTAAACATCGAAAATGCACTTATTTACATTAAAACATTAGTATTCAGATATGAAACAAAAAAGAAAAGAATATGTTTAAGGCTTTTATCACATTGATTATTATTTTATTAGAGGTTAAACCTTTTTGATAAATGAAATCTAAAACCTATAATCATTTAATTTAGATTTATGAGAGTACTTAATTCATTATTTTTTAGTGGGTTATTATTAATTATTTGTTCATGTAACCACGAATCAGATATGATTTCTAGAATCTTCTCTGCTTCAAGTTCTGATTCTTTAGCATATCATAATCTAAGAATTTTGTGCAAGGAATATCCCAATAGACTTGGTGGAACTTCCAATTCAATTAAAGCAATTGGATTTCTTAAGGAGATTATGGATCAAGAGCACTTTGATACAGTTTATCTACAGGAATGTATTGTAAAGCATTGGGATAGGGGCGAGAAGGAAGTCGCTAAAGCGATTAGTTCATTGGGAGATGAATTGAGATTAACTGTATGTGCTTTAGGAAATTCAATAGCAACACCTAAAAGTGGGATTAAGACCGAAGTTGTTGAGGTAAAATCATTTGAAGAACTAGATAAACTTGGAATGGATTTTATTAAAGGAAAAATTGTTTTTTTTAATAGAGCAATGGATTCTACAAAGGTTAACTCCTTTGAGGGTTATGGCGAGGTTGTTGGTTTCAGATTTTCGGGAGCATCTGTAGCCGCTAGGTATGGTGCACAGGCAGTTTTGGTGCGCTCAGTTACCACAAGGCTTGACACTTTCCCTCACACTGGAGTAATGAGATATGATGATAATATTAAACCTATACCCGCTTTTGCGATTTCAACTGTACATGCCGATTTGCTTAGCAAAAAGTTAGCGAAAGATCCTATGCTCAATGTTTTCCTAAAATCTGATTGTAAGTTTTTGGATGATGAAAAGTCATATAATGTTATAGGTGAAGTAAAGGGTTCAAAATTTCCAAATGAGTTTATTACTGTTGGTGGACATCTTGATTCGTGGGACATTACCGAAGGAGCACACGACGATGGAGGTGGTTTGGTGCAGTCAATAGATGTTTGGCGTAACTTCTATAAGATTGGCTATAAACCTGAACATACATTGAGAATCGTAATGTTTATTGATGAGGAGATGAACCAACGAGGTGGCAGGAAATATGCTGAATTGGCTAAGCAAAAGAATGAGAAACATATTTTTGCCCTCGAATCGGATGGCGGGTGCGATAGACCAGTTGGTTTTTCATTTGAAACCGATCCTTCTACTTTTATGAAGATGGAACTTTACAGTAAATACTTTAGCTCTTACGGTGTTACTCGTTTTGAGAATGGTGGAAGTGGTGTCGATATTGGATTTTTAAAAGATCAGAATGTAGTTTTGGCAGAACTAGAGGCAGACCCAACCCATTATTTTGATTTTCATCATAGTGGTTACGATACCTTTGAGAAAATTAATATCGAATTTTTACAACAGGGAAGCGCTGCAATGGCCTCATTAATTTACTTAGTCGACAAATATGGTGTTAAATAGTTTTTAGTTTACTACTAGTAAAAAGATCCGATCTCTAAAAGATCGGATCTTTTTCTTATCAACTTGTTAACTTATTGACTTGTTCGCTTTTAAATATACTCATCCCAACTTCTGATATCTAAATCTTCGGCTTTTTTATTTCTTATTGCAATAAGGAATGCTGCAGCCAATCTCGCATTTGTGATAAGCGGGATATTATAATCTATCGACGAACGGCGGATTGAGTAGTCGTTATCCAACTCTTTACGCGATAAGTTTTTGGGAACGTTGATAACCATCTCAACTTGTCGATTTTTGATAAGGTCAATGCTATTTGGCGATTCGGCCTCATCGGGCCAAGCAACAGGGATGGCGTTTACGCCATTTTCTTTCAGAAACTTGGCAGTGCCTTTTGTTGCATACACCGTGAAGCCTTGCTGTTGAAGGATAAGAAGAGGCTCAACAAGTGCAATCTTCGAGCGGAGAGGCCCTGAAGATACCAGAATACTCTTCTGAGGAATTCTATAACCCACCGAAAGCATCGCTTTTAGCAGCGCATCATCAAAGTCGTTACCGATGCAGCCAACCTCGCCAGTTGAGGCCATTTCGACACCAAGTATTGGGTCGGCTTTAGATAGGCGGCTGAATGAGAATTGCGACGCTTTTATTCCCACATGGTCAATCTCGAACATCGATGGAGGCAAGGTGTTGGGCATTCGGCCCAACATAAAGTTGGTTGCTGCTCCAATAAAGTTATAACCAAGCACTTTTGACACAAATGGAAAGCTGCGACTTGCTCGAAGATTACATTCAATAACCTTTACATCATTATTTTTGGCAAGTAGTT
>JBPXJX010000043.1:0-5412 GCA_051715525.1 Bacteroidales bacterium | reverse complement strand
TTTACGATCGCTTTACTTTGCTTTAGCAGGAATTGTTGGGCTATTCCGTTACCTAAAGTATGGATTAGCGGCTATATTAATTTATGTAGGCATAAAAATGTGCATTTCGGGATTTTACAAAATCCCAACCCTTCTTTCATTATCGATTATTATTGGGCTATTAGCCATTTCGATATTTGCATCAAAAATAATCCCTCAAAAAGAAGATTTGAAAGGTTAATAGTTAATGATGAAAGAGATTGTAAACGCATTTAACAATAGCATTGAAGTTGATTCGATTAAACCCATCGGTTCAGGACATATCAATGACACATATGCTATTACGATAAAAAATTGTAATGCACCAAGCTACATTCTCCAAAAGATTAACCACTCCATTTTCCCTAATATTGAGCAGCTAAGCAATAATATCCAAAGAGCAACCAAGCACTTAAATGAGTTTGGTAACAACCAATATCAGGTAATGCAACTGATTGAAAATCATGACAATAAATTATGGCATCAAACTTCTGATGGGAACTTCTGGCGATTATTTAACTATATTCCCAACTCTCAATCTTATGATCTTGCACCAAACAATGATTTCGCAACTGAGGCAGGGAAAGCATATGGCTGGTTTAATCGTACGCTTAGTAATTTAGGCGATCCACCACTATTTGAGGTAATACCTGGCTTTCACCGTTTAGGCCTAAGAATCGCACAGCTTAAATCGGCTGTCGAGAAGAATTGCGTTGATAGAGTTAAACTTTGCAAGCAAGAGTTGGATTTTTACCTATCGCGCTGCGATGAAATGATTGAATTTGACACCCGAATAGGCACACCTGATATTCCGTTGAGAGTAACCCATAACGATACCAAAATCAACAATATTCTTTTCAACCCTAAAGGTAAAGCCATTTGTGTAATTGATTTAGATACAGTAATGCCAGGCGTTGTTCATTACGATTTTGGCGATGCCATTAGAACCATTGCAGCAAAAGCGCTCGAGGATGAAACGAAACTTGAACTAGTAGGTATAAACATTGATCTTTATAGAGCATTCGCCAAAGGGTTTCTTAGTGAGATAGGGAACACCCTTACGCCAAAAGAATTGGAATACTTACCAAAAGCCCCACGAATGCTTGCATTTATAATGGGAATAAGATTTCTCGCAGATTACCTAAGAGGCGACAACTATTACAAAGTTAAACACGCCGAACATAATATTCAGCGTGCACGTAACCAAATGGTTTTAATTCAGGATATGGAAAACAAATCGAACCTGATGAAACTTTAATTCGCCCTTACCAAAATACAGTTATTAAACCATTTCGCGGAATTGCACGATAAATAATCTTAGCATCACTTTTTGGCATTTTAATCTTTATGTAAAGCCTATACTCAGGAACATCAAATCTCATCATCTTCTCAAAGGCGCTGAGAGTATTCTTTTTTCTATCTGCAACATCAAACAAGAATTGGCTATACACATCGGATGATTTCCCTTTCTCTTCTTGATAAACAAATATTCTAATACCATTATTCATCTCTAAAATATAATTTACCGGTTCAGAGACAGATGTATCTGGAATATATGGAACATACTCTGAGGTATCCTTGGGGGCAACCCTAACTGTTAAAGGAACTTTTTTTATCGATGCAGTATCTTTTACTATTTTTAAAGGAGAAGAAAGCATAGAGGATACAGCGTATGAATTTGCCTTATTAAATGCTTTGCAAATTCGTAACGAACTGATTTTCACCTTATGTACAACTACACCCTTTATTTCTAGCATAGCAAGGCTATCTCTTAGGTTTAACGTCATACCGATGGAATCAGACTCAGCCATTGCTACCCTTGACATTGTAAATGCCTTTTCCTTTTGCATTTCAACAAAGGTAGAGTCGGTAAAGAATTTCTCATCAATAGATGTTTTCTCTACTTGTTTATAGCTATAATTCTCATTTATCTCAGAGATTTTACGCGAAGTGCTAATTAATGACATTACAGTAATGTAAATAATTGCACTAAAAATAAGTCCAATTAAAATCAAGAATGGAATCCTAATAGCCAAAGAGATTCTCTTTTTAGTTTTTGCCATACCTTAAAAAGTATCAGTAAATATAAACTTTTGAACCAAAGTCCAAGGTTTTGTATACAATTTTTAAATCCTCATCATTCAGACGAATACAGCCATGAGTGGCAGGCATCCCTAGGAATCTTTTCCAGATTGTTCCATGAATCATGTAATCATTGCCAATATCCAGCGCATAATCTCCTAAAACACCATACTCATACCTTGAGTCTGCATGGGCTGATGGAATTGGCAATCCCTCCTCAACAAAAGCCCAATCGGGCTTTACCCAAATAGGATCAACGCGCTTCGAATTGATCTTAAACATTCCTTTAGGTGTTTGAAAAACCCAAGTTCTTGCACTATCTGAACTTACTAATTGAATATAACTTCCAGAGCTACAAAATCCTTCGCGAACAAGGGTTTTGTTTCTGTATAAATAAAAGCGATTGTTGGTTGTACTTATAATTATATATGGTTTTACAGGATAAAAACTTTCAAGTTTTTTTGTCACTTTCTTAAACTCTTTATCGAGCTGCGCTATTTGCTTTTTATAAGCAGATTGCGACATAAACTCCTGATCATTAACTTCAAGCCTAACCCTTCCTTTACCTAGTTCCTGGATTCCAGGTATTACGTATAAAAAGAAAAGGATTGATGCTGGGACAAATAGTATAACAGCAACAACTATTAAAACAACCTTAAGTAAACGGATGTACCATTTTTTCTTAGGATCAACAACGTCAACATCAGCAGCAGCGATGTTTTCATTATTAGGGTTATCCCCAAGTCCAGATTCGTTTAACAAACTTTTTTCTTCCATATATAAAATAACTATCGGCTAAGGATTTCATCAAAACTTCTTAATGAGCCAACAATTGTAACCGGTGTACCAACTGAAGCCAACCTAAAAACAATTGCCATTTCGTCATCTTCAAGCGCAATACAGCCTTCAGTCCAATCAACACCTTTACCCCCGCTGCCATGTATTTCAATTCCATTCCCAATTTTTGTATTACGATGAATAAGCCCTTTGGCCTTTTCTCTATTAAACCGAACGACATCTTCTTCGTTAGGGTAATCTAACAAAAGTGCGTTGTTGTATTTTGTGCCAGAATATTTATTTACAATCTTATACATTCCCTCAGGCGTTGCTTTATCACCCATCCTTTTTTTATCACCTACCCAATTTCGCCCCAAATCACAATCGAACTCATACTTTATCTTGCCGCTATAGTAAACGTAACATTTTCGGGAAAGTTTGTCTACAAGTATAGAATAATTTTGATTATTTTTTGAATCTTTGATTGCTTGACTTGCCCACTTTTTCCATTGCGAAAAAAACTTGAAATACTGCTCAAGATCATTGTAAGCCTCGTTATATGAGCTATTCAACAAAACTTCAGCACTACTTATTTTTTTATTTGCCGGAATATACTGTCCCTTATTATAGTCGATCTCAGCCTCTTTGAGCTGCAGTTTACCTTTAGAAATATCTTTCCTTGTGGCATTTGGCAGAGGATACCTATTAAAATAAGTGTCAATATCGTTGATAATATCGTTTAACTTGCGAATTCTCTCTTTTAGCTTTATCTTATAGGAACTTGTACTCTGATTGGAATAATCAATGGCTTGCTTTGACTTTATCGTCGATAATCTTGAAAATCGAGCAACTTTATCGTACGACCTAAAGTAAATAAATTTTGCGTTCTCCTTTTGCCAGCTATTCATAGCCGAGTCAAAGTTTATCTTTGCCTCATTATAATACTCTTTTGAATAGGTGTCGGCTTTACTTTTAAAGGCCTTAGCTAGTGCTACTCGTGCCTTTTCTATCTCCTTAATGGGTGGTTCAGGTATATAACTTATTAAAAGATAAGTTATTATTGCGAGCAAGCCCGCTATTGCAGTAAAAATTAAAATCTTTTTATAAACCCTTTTCATCTCAAAATCCTAATCCTCGTTCTTACAAAAATCCCCGGGGATTACCCGGGGATTCTTTATCAATAAAAGTAGCAAAACTACTAATTATTTTCTTTTTACTTTAGCAATAGCATCTTTTAACTCTTGGTTGATACCATTAGCTCTTTCTTTAGCAGCTTTAATTTTATTTAAAGCGTCCATGTAAGTGCCTTTGTCATAAGAAGCTTGAGCTTCAACAACAGCTGCATCAATAGTAGCCATCTCGGTTTTGATTTGCTCTAGAACAGCAGCAGCATCTTTACCTCTTGGAGCTTTCTTGAAAAGTTTACCATTCTCTTCAATAACAGTTTTGATGTCAGTTAGAGTGGTTTCAACTTCTTTTTTAACTTCCTCTTTTTTAACTGCAGTGTTTGCAATTAAACCGTTGGTTTGAATTAATAAAGCCTCAAGTTTCATTTTAGCTGGGCCAAATTTCTTGAAAAGTTTTGATTTTTGAACCTCAACATCAGCCATGATAGCTTTCATTGAATCTTGAACAGCAGCAAATTCAGTTGGTAAATAAACACCAGCCTCAACTTTAGCTGCGCTGTCGATAGATACGTTAACAGCATCAATCTCTGCTTGTGGCACTTTACCACAGCTTGAAAGGAATGCAACCATTGCAATAGCTGCTAAACCCATTAAAACTTTGTTCTTCATTGTTTGTTTGTTTTTAAAATACTTAGGTTTGTTTTCTACTATGTAGTAAATAAAATTTCTAAAAAACAATTATGGCGCAAATGTATAAACATTAATAGTAATTACAATACATTTTACATTAATTTTTAATGCAAATAATCGCAAATAATCTATCATAATGCTTATTATCAATTATTTAATGGATTAAAAAAAGATTAAAATCTTATTAACAAATCATTAAAAAAAAAGAGATTGACTTTTCCTAAAGCCAATCTCCTTTAAAAAAGCAATACAATCAGAAATGTGATTATTTATTATGCTCGCTTGATTTCATAATGCCCATAAGTTGTTGAACGGTTTTCTGCATACCTTCGCTTGAGCCATCCAAGAAAATAACATTCCCTTTTCCTGTTTCAGCAAAATGCTTAATTGCCTCAGTCCACATTGAGAAAAGAAGGAAAGATGAGTCAAGATTAGCATCTGTCATTTCTTTTGCTGCATTTGCCATACCTTTTGCCATTTCCTCGCGGAACATTGCAATACCTTGACCTCTCATGGTAGCGGCATCGCGCTCAGCTGATGCAGATATTTTAATAGCATTACCCTCGGCCTCAGCAGCTTTAGTTTTTGTAATAAGCAGTGCTTGACCTTCGTTTTCAGCAGCGGCTTTTAGGTTGTTCGAAGCAACAACCTTTGCCATTGATGTTAAAATTTCTTTATCGAATGTGATATCATTAAGCTGAAGATCGATTAGATGATA
>JBPXJX010000042.1:0-4804 GCA_051715525.1 Bacteroidales bacterium | reverse complement strand
TCCCTGTGCCAGTTTATTATCAACGGATAGGTTTATAACCGTTGAATCGGGGTAAAGGACAATGTAATTGATATTTAAATCCTGATGTGTTTGTTCAGCAGCAGCAGGGTTTTCAACTATTTCTTGTGAGTAAGCATAATTTGCAATAAAAATTGTTAGTAGGAGTATAGCAAACTTTTTCATGACTAATTTATTAAAGTAACAAGGGTCGAATTTCTTCGACCCTTGCAAGGTAATTATTTTTTAAACACTCTGTTTAGAAGTGGTAATCAACTCCAATGGAGAAACCAAGATTGGTTCGGTTATAAACCTCTTGTGCACTTGGAATACCATATTTTGAATAGTCAATATCTTTTGAATCTGATTGATACATGGTATAAAGCATACCCAAGTTAAGTTGCATTTTTTCATTAACCATAAATGCACCACCAAAACCAACAGTACTAGATGTTAAACTATGGCTTAAGTCAGTTTGATATCCTTGTCCAACACCAGTTTTAGCATATAGGTAACCTGCTGAAATTAAAATTTTGTCTGTAATATCATATTCACCACCTAAAGCGATTTCATATAGGTTTCCTTCAATATCTTTCTTTACTCCTGGAGCTTTTTCGATAGTTGCATTTTTATCAAAATAGTAATGCATACCAGCGCTCACTTTCATTTTAGGCATTACTTTATATCCTAGACCAACTGAAAGAATTGCAGGAATATCACTTCTAATTTCTAATTTATCAGGAAACATATAAATTAATGTACCGTCAGGATTAACGCCACCAATGCCTTCTTTACCCGCAGCAGTGCTGTTTTTAAGTGTCAGCTTAGTGTTAAACTCATATTTAATACCAATGTTAAGTTTTTCACCAAATGTAAGATTTAAACCAAGTATTGGAGTGTAGCCAGTTCCTGTTTGCTTTGAATCTACAACCTGATCTGATGTCGCTGCAGAGTTGCCTTCAAGATAAGCCGCTTTTTGGAGGTACCCTGCTTTAATTTGAGTCATTGTCAATGTGGAGGTTGTATAATCTGCTATACCAAGAGTATTGGCTATTTTTTGGGCAGTAGCTGCATCTATAGCAACACCCACCAAATCGCTTAATGTACTGGTTGGATATCCGGCAGTTAGACCACCAACACCTGCTGGAGCTTCAGCAGCAGCTGCAGTGTTAACGGAAAGAGTATGAAACACGGAAGAGGCAGCTCTCATTGTACCATCAAAACCATAAGTATTGGCTGGTAATTGTGGGTTTATCATTATACCTTTTATTTCGCCTTCATAAGTATTTACTGCATAGATATATCTAAGACCCGCAGAAACAGAAATCATATCATTAATAGCATAAGCGGCGTTTAACTGTGCTCCCCAAAATACGCTTGACCCCTTAAAACTAATCTTTGAAACACTATAATCAGTTGTTGGAATTGGTGTGAGACCAGAACTCAAAGATGCAGGAATCATAGAAAACGGAATCTCAAAACTTGGTAATCCAGTTTTATAATCTGCAGATCCTCCACCAGAATTAGGTTGAAAGCCAAATCCTATAGCAAGTTTTCCTTTTTTATAAACGGCATATAAATCTGGGAAAAGAGGAGCTGCTACGTCACCAACATATTTTGATTCTTTAAGTTTAGGAAACTTATTCTCAATAGTTTTCTTTTGGAAAAGAGATTGATTACTCAACGATAGATGAAAACCATCGGCAAGTTTTGTTATACCTGCTGGGTTGTAGTAAACAGCATCAATACTGGTTGATGCATCGCGAGCAAGCATACGCACATATGCAGCACTCTGGTTAGCATTGGTAACAATACCTCCAGCAAGAACTACTGCAGGACTTACAATACCTGTAAAAAGTAAAATAATTAGTAATTTTTTCATACACATCGAATTTAGGTTATTACTATTTTTCGTTAAGGTTATTATTCATTAAACGTATGTTTTAAAAAGGCGTTTGAATATCAATGCCCCGTAAATGAGGCAGCTTCAGGAAAAGAATGAAAAAAATCAAATTAGGAGATGGCGGGTAAGAAAACCTGTATGTAACCCAAAGTTGTTGGAATCGTTATGCGAAAAGAATTTTTCTAATCGGTTAAATTTAAAAGAATGAGCGTTTAGCTTATAGTTATCAACCACTGATTCTTTTGACTCTGATGCGTTATAAAAAACATGGTGAAACGACCTATTGATAAGGCGTTTTATAATGACACAGTATGCAACAATAGCTAAAAAAATCCTTGCTTTTCGCATTAACATTCTTGTTTAGCAAACGCTAATATAATAATTATTGGATATTGTAGGTACAACAATGACAAAAATCATCGATTACAGTGCTGTGAATCAAAATAAAGCAAGTTATATTTTAAGAAAATCGAATATTTGCTTAACTAGCTGTAAAGATATTACTAACTTAATCGACAATTTAAACCAAGATTTGTTAAACACATCTAAATATTAATTGTTCATTTAGTAATTACTTTCAATAAAACTAAACCTTATGAAGATTATAGCTACACTTTCGAGATTTGCCATTGTAGGTATCATTGTTATTTCGTTTGTTGGGAGTGGCTACTCGCAGAACTCAGCATCGGGATACAATTTTACTATGCTTAAGCAAGTAAAATCAACTCCTGTTAAGAATCAGCAGAGTACGGGTACTTGTTGGAGCTATGCTACAACTTCATACCTCGAAACGGAATTGTTGCGATTAGGCCAACCTGAATTCGATTTATCGGAGATGTTTTTTGCTCGCATAGCCTATGCTGATAAAGCAAATTTATATGTTCGTTTTGATGGAACTAATAATTTTGGACAAGGAGGACAAGCTCACGACGTTTTAAACGTTGTTAAGCGTTATGGGTTTGCTACAGAAGAGGCATACCCTGGTAAAAACTATGGTTCAAACGATCATAACCATGGTGAGCTTGAGGCCAACCTAAAAGCCATTGTTGATGCTACAATTAAAAAGGAGGGAGGAAAGATTACACCTGCTTGGTCTGTGGCGTACAATGCAATACTTGACTCATACCTTGGTAAGATTCCAACCGATATGAATATTGGGAATAAAAAGGTATCTCCAAAATCATTTTTTGAGTCAACAGGTCTAAACCTAGACGATTATGTTGAGATTACATCTTTCAACCATCACCCATTTTATCAAAAATTTATTCTGGAAATTCCCGATAACTGGTCGCGCGATCAGTACTATAATATTCCACTTGATGAGCTAATGGCGATTATGGAGAATGCTCTTATGAATGGCTATTCAGTTTGCTGGGATGGTGATGTAAGCGAAAAGGGGTTTGCATATAAAAAAGGTGTAGCAATTATTCCAGCAGGGAAAGCCGAAGATTTAAAGAATACCGACATGAGTCGTTGGGCTGAGGTAAGTGAGAAGGATAGGATCTCGCAAATGTTTAACTTCGATAAACCGGTACCTGAGGTAAATGTTACACAAGAGAATAGACAGGTAAACTTTGACAATCAAACTTCGACCGATGATCATCTAATGCACCTAACAGGCATTGCTACTGATCAGAACGGTACAAAGTATTACTATACCAAGAACAGCTGGGGTACCGATAACCACATTTACAATGGCTATTTATACATGTCGGACTCGTATGTAAGAATGAAAACTATTGCTATCCTAATTCACAAAGATGCTATTCCTGTTGATATTGCAATGAAATTAGGAATTGTAAAAACTCGCGGAACAGTAAAATAAAGTCTTTACAGCAACGGGATGATGTTATCACAAAGGTCGCAAAAAATAAACTTTGCGACCTTTGCATTTTCTTAGCGTTCTTTGCGGTTAAAGTTAGTAAACCAATAGGTTACATCCTCTCAACTGTGCATCGTTCATGCGACCTAACACTTCGAATGAATTATCATCAAAAACTCTACCCAAATCTTCTGTTTGAATGAATGAGCAAGAGTATACATTGGCTAGGTCGATAATGTTAATCGCTCCGCTTCGTTCGCTTAAAAGGGTTGTAAATGGATCGTATGGGTCGCGAATTATAATTCGCATCCATGGAGGGCATCGGAAAACGCCATGTCCATTGGAATAGGCCTGGGAAAGGAGTTCGGTCATCCCATACTCAGAGTGAATGGTATCAACGCCGAAGGTGTTACAAAGCAAATGGTGAAGTTCTTCGCGAACCATCTCCTTTCGGCGTCCTTTCATTCCACCCGTCTCCATTACAATGGTATTCTTGAGTTTAATTTTATATTTCTCAGCAAAGTCGGCAAGAGCAAATGAAACGCCAATTAACAAGCACTTTTGCCCTTTGGCATCTAATCGTTCTAAACGTTCTTTAATAAGATCAAATTCATTTAAAAAGAATCCGCTATCGGGATGATTTGATAGTTTTATCAGCTTATCGGTCATGTAAACGAGCGAAGAACCCTGACGCTCTAGGTAGGAGGGAAGAAGTGCGATAATACAGTAATCGGATGGATTGCCATAAAAAAGGCTAAAAGCCTTTGTAAAGCTTGTTTCGTATAGCGTTGTATCAATTACGTGGTGTCGGCTTGTTTGATTGCCTGTTGTACCGCTGCTTGTGAAAATAACTTGAGTTGAAGAATCTAAAGGTTTTATCTCTCGGGTTTTAAAGAATTGTATTGGTAAAAAGGGAATCTTATCTATTGAGTTTACCTCTTCGACTTTGATCTTTAACCTTTCGATATACTCTTTATAAATGGGGATGTTAATTGACTGGTATCTAAAAACATCGAGGGCAATTCTTTTGAATTGCTCGTTACTATTGATTTCGAAAATTGATGAGGCTAATTTATTCATGA
>JBPXJX010000041.1:0-3520 GCA_051715525.1 Bacteroidales bacterium | reverse complement strand
TAACTGCATTGCTAAAGCTACATAAGTCACATCTTTTAAATCGATTTTGCTAAGCAGTCTTTTAGACTTTTCAAGACTTTCTTCGGTCAAAACGTATTGTGGTAGAATTGTTATTTGTGAAAATACAAAATAAGTCCATTGCAAAAACTCGTCATTTTGCATTTTAGTCTTAGTTTTCAATACGTTCTGGTACTTTTCAACTTCTACCAGCACAAAATCAGGAAGTATGAAGTTATAGTGCCTTAATAAAGGTTTATAGCTTGCTTTGCCGCTTATCAATATACTCATCAAAATATTTGCATCAATTACGAAGTCGGTCATTGCTAGGCAAAATATTTATGTTTCTCTTGTTGCCATGCCAAATTTCTGGATGTCTGCCATTCTTGGTCATTTTCCAAATCAAGGCTTTCTAGGTCTTTCAAAATATCTTGTGCCGCAAGTTTGAGAACAGCTTTTTGCATAAACTCCTGCAAATAAGTTTCTATCTGAGTGTAACCCATTGTTTGCACAAAACTTTCTTCTAATTGTATCTTAAACTCTACCATTTTTAGGTAATTTATGTTTATGCGAATGTACAGATTATTTCCTATGAGTACCTTATTTTTTGTCGTGGTTTTCTTTTGAGGAAAGGCATAATGAGTAGATAAACCCAACGCCTCACACTATAAACCACTATCCTACCGCACCACAGGTACCCAAATCGTCATTTCGGAAGGGTGGGAGGGGGAGGGGGAGGGGGAGGGCTGTTTTTTTAGCTACGAAGATGGCACCTCTCTGAGGCGGGTTTTAGCGGTTTGGATTTTTGATTTAAATTTTGGGGGTGTGGTGAGTTCAATACCTTTATATGTTACACTTTGCTCTCAATTTGACTTTATACTCACATTGCTAGTGATATTAATTTATGAAAGTTTGATTTGGCCTTTTTCCTTTATTTAAATATAAACCAACAATAATTATTATGAATACAGTTTTGAAAATTCCAGTTTCTAATTTATTTGAATCTTGATTTGTTAACTTAGCGTAATAATCTAAAAAATAAATTCTTATTATTTCAGTTAACAAAAAATACCCCAATAAACCTAGGAAAATTGCAGGAAATCTCTTCTTACGTTTGATGAAAAGTACAAAACTCCAAACTGAGAGTCCAAAACCAATAATCATCGAAATGATTAAATACATGTAAATGTTGATTCTGATTCTTGTAAGTTCGTCTGTTTGTTGAAAGTAGTGTTTCCAATCGTCTGATAGAAGTTCAGTTACGGCAGTTACCATATTTACTGAAATCTGAATTACGTTTGCAATGAGCATCACCATTATGACCCATAGCCAACCACCTATTGGTTTACCAGAAATGCTATTTTTAACAGAAGAATCTTTGTCTTGCATATACTTTATGCATAAGTTTTCTTATGTGTAGGGAGAATAGTTTCCCCCCCTCCACAAAAATAGAAAAAAATAGCGTCTATCCCTAAAATATCAGGAATACACGCCTCTCTATTTTAAACCACAGACCTACCGCACCACAGGCGCAAAAACCGCCATTTCGGAAGGGCAGGAGGAGAGGTGGAGGGCTTTACCTTTTTTGCTACGAAGATGGCACCTCTCTG
Source organism: Bacteroidales bacterium (assembly GCA_051715525.1). Lineage (GTDB taxonomy): Bacteria > Bacteroidota > Bacteroidia > Bacteroidales > Tenuifilaceae > UBA8529. The sequence goes on along the minus strand of JBPXJX010000041.1, from coordinate 1,913 downwards.
AGGCGGGTTTGTGGTATTTATCTAATGAACGGCCTCTAAGGTCAGATATCTATTTCGCCCTTTCGTCAAATAGTAAATATGGACCAGAAACTCGATTGGCGTTTTTAAACCACAAACATTCAAGTTAACTGTCTGATCTTCCTTAACATCAATCGATACGTCTGGACTGCTACACCAATCTATTTTTGCCGTTACAGTATGCTGCCCGACTGTCGTAGAAAAGTCTTTTGTTTCTCCCGTTGCAATAGTCCCAACTTGTTGACCATCAATGAATATTTTGTAGTCTCTGAATAAGTTGCTGTATTCGTTTGTTCGTTTGATTCTGATTGCTACCATATTTTCAGGTTGCTTGTTGGATGATTGTAAAATACTGGTCAATAACGGAGGTTTGAAATCTTGTTTTAGGTAGTTTGAAGCACTGTATTCCACTGCCCTTGGGATAGCATATCAATTAAAACTCAAATTCTTTTTACTACTTAAAAAAGAGCATTATGAATATTATAAAACCTTACAATTAATTCTTTCGTATTTCGCTAAAATAGGATTTTATATACTCTTCGTGCGAGATAAATTTAGATTGTTTTTTCATAACAGCGAAAACTGCATCTGACAATTTATCTGTTGGTAAAGTCTGAGTAACCTTATTATAAAATTCTACAGTTATTCGTAGATGTTCCTCACTTGCACAAGCGACATGCCTATTAGATTGATGCAGGATAGTTGCATTAATAAGCGCATAAAGTGACTTGTCCATAAACGAAGGTGATTCATCAACAAGTGCTAAAATTTTATCACTACTTAATGGTATAATTACTTGGTCAAGTACATTGTCATATTTTAAATTATAGTTTTTAACAATGAATGGGTTATCTCCTATTAGAGTATTTATATTTCCATGTTGCAAATGAAATAAGTTCCACTTATCAAGTAATTTAACAAATTCTAATATAGCACCATCAGAAAGAGGAATCATGTGCTTGAATAATCGAATATTATCTTGGCTGTTTATAATATCATTTATCACATCAATAATTTCTTTATCTATAACATTTTTTCCATCAACTTGAAATCCGAAATAAGGGTTATTAAATCCTAATTTATTTATCATTTCTTTGAATATATTGTCGGTAAAAGGTGAGCGCCAAAACAAAGTAGAGATAAACATTAGGGTATCAATTCGGTCATTTACATGAATATCTGGATGTTCTTGTAAGGAGGTTTGCCTGACTTTTTTAATAACAGTTGCTAAACGACTATCTAAATGGCTAAAATAAGGCTCTTCAAGAGTAAAAATCAGATTGTTCTCTTTTCGAAAACTATTTAGGTGTTTTACAAAAAACCAGTTTAATGGCTTTTGATTTATGTGAAATTTTTGTTCAACCTTATCATAAACGCAAAAAAGGCCTTTCTCATTTGTGAATCCATTTAAGTAAAATTTTGGCAAATAGTGGTGTTTTGTCGAAGGTTTTTGGGGTTTATATTTTAAATTTATTTCTTCCATATAATTTTGATTGGATAAAACACGAGAATATTCTTTAAGGATAAAAAAATAGGCCGAATGTACTATTTTTTTTAACAATTAACCTCTGTTATAAAAAAGAGAAATACTCTCCGTTGTGGGTTGCCTCTTGAAAGGTGACTACGAATAAATTTCCTTCAGCGAGGTATTTTTAGAGTAGTAAAAGGTTTGAAGTCTTCATCGGAGTAGTTCAAAGTGCTGTGGGACACAGCCCAGAGGGAAATCACTTTTCAGATCCTCATTATTTGAAAACCTAAGTTTGTCAAATAATGCTGTGCCATATTAGCTTGAAAATTATTTGGGTTGGGGTCCAATTCTTCATCATTTGCATAGATATTTGCCCAAGAAATTAGTAATTTACAAGGAAATATTTCTCCTTCATAATATACTCCCC
>JBPXJX010000040.1:0-3438 GCA_051715525.1 Bacteroidales bacterium | reverse complement strand
TAAACAACTTAATAACGAAGTTTTAAGAATCGACACTGGTTGTATTGTTGCGTTTGAATCGCAAATCGATTTTGATGTTGAAACAACAGGTAGCTTGAAAAGCATGGTTTTTGGTGGTGAAGGTCTTTTTGTGGCAACTCTTCGCGGAACCGGCAGGGTTTGGTTACAATCCATGCCAATTCGTAAACTCATCCAAGCGCTTTCACCTTATGGTAGAAATTCGGGTAAAGAAACTGGCGGAATTTTAGGAGGTTTCCTACAAGATTAAATCATTATAAATCTGTAATGAAAAGTATTAATATTGAAGTATTTCTTAAAGAACGCGAAGTAATTCCTGTTATTGATGTTAGATCTCCTGCCGAGTTTAAAAAAGGTCACATACCAGGAGCTATCAATGTTCCCCTATTCTCCGATGAGGAAAGGGCTATCGTTGGTACTAAGTATGTTCAAGAATCACGATACTCTTCCGTTGTTGCTGGCCTTGATATGGTTGGACCAAAGCTCAGCAGTTTTGTTGAAACTGCAACTAAAATTGCCACAGATGGTAAAATCCTTGTTTACTGTTGGCGTGGTGGTATGCGTAGTTCAAGCATGGCTTGGCTACTCAACCTTTCGGGTATTCAGGCAAGAACCATTGTGGGTGGCTACAAATCATATCGTCGTTTTGGCAAAGAGTTTTTTTCCAAACCATTCAAAATTATTGTGCTTGGCGGGATGACCGGCAGTGGTAAAACGGATATTCTTAAGCAGCTACTATGCAGAGGCGAGCAGGTTCTCGACTTGGAAGGGCTGGCAAACCATAAAGGCTCTGCCTTTGGGGCGATTGGACAAAAGCCTCAACCTTCAACGGAGTTCTTTGAAAACCTTCTTTTTGAGGAAATTTATAAACTCGATGCGAGTAAACATTTTTGGGTTGAAGATGAAAGCAAATCAATTGGTTCGGTTTTTATTCCGCATGAATTCTTTGATCAAATGTTGAATAGTCGTGTCATTGCCATTGAACGCACCTTTGAATCTCGGGTAAAGAAGTTAACAGCCGAATACACCAGCTGTGATCCACAACTTCTGATTGACTCAACCCGCCGAATAGCCAAACGTCTGGGGGGCGACAATGTTACCAAAGCAATTCAGTGTATCGAAGAAGGGCAATTTGATGAAGCTGTTGCCATTTCGCTTAAATACTACGACAAAGCATATCAATATGGATTAACCAATAAAAAAGTAAAGCCGATTGTTTGCAAGTTTGAAAGTGAAGATCTGGTTGCAAATTGCGATTTGCTTTTAGAAACCTTCAGAAGAAAGCTATAAAACAAAAAAGCCCCGAATTGGGGCTTTTTAATTTATCTAAAGTTATATTACATAGACTGATTAATACACATTACTGGGATTTTTGCTTCATTAGCAATAATGTGCTGTTCTTGTGCTCCAAAAACATAATCGGTAAAATCTAGGCTTCCAGATGTCATAATAAGGATAAGATCTGCCTCAATATCAAGAGCAAGCTTAACAACCTCATCTTGAAATTTATTCCCTTTTCCTGCATTATGGATTTCGTAAGGAATATTATAACTCTCAAGATGTTTTTTAGCAAAAGCAAGATTGTAATTCACTTTCTTTTGAACCCCTGCATCAAATGCATTTGGTATAATTATATGAATCTGAGATTTATACTGAACCGAAACCTTAATTGCCCAATTTAATTTCGATTTCTCATCAAAGCTGAAATCAAGTGGCATGACAACATGTTCAAATACTCTAGGTTTAGTTGGCTGATCCTGAACAACAAGAAAGGGTATGCTCGATCCAGCAATCACTTTCAATGCCCAGCTTCCGGTTAGCTTTTGAACGCCTTTAATTCCGTGCGTTCCCATAACAACTAAATCGGCAGCAATTTCGGCAGCATGCTCGCTAATGGTATGAAAAATATTGCCCTCCAAAACGGTTGATTTGACATCAACCCCGTAGGTTTCTTTAATTCGAATGTGATCGGCTTTTAGCTGTTCAGTGGCCTCTTTTTCAGTGATCTTCCCTTTTGAGAATAACCCTCCGCTTTCAATAACGTAAATTAATTCGATATTTGATGTTGCTGCTAGCGAGCCTATTTTAATAGCATATTTTAAGGCATTTTCCGCAACAGGAGTAAAATCCCATGGTACAAGTAAACGAAGTGTATTATTTTCCATAGCTTAAACTTTAAATTTATTATATGGATTTTAGGCATATAAAGTTAAGAAACTTTGTCAAACCAAACCTAGTAATTTTAACAATTCAATATAAAATTGTCCTAAAAATTTGCTTTAGCTAGCTTTTTCGAGACATAATTTTTTCAGCAATAGTTGATAAAATCTCTTTTCTATTAGAGTCAACGCTTATCCTCTCGAAAGAATCCATTGCCTTTTTGTAGTAATTCGATATCAGAAGTTCAACATCATCCTTTGCCTTTGTTTCATCAAATATTTCAATAACCTCGGCAATCTTTTTTTCCTGATTAAAATCGGTAGATTGATAAAGAGATTCAAGCCTCTTTAAGGTATCTCCTTTTGATTTTGTTAACGCGATAATGGTTAAAATGGTTTTTTTGTTAGCAACAATATCTCCTCCTTGCTTTTTCCCAAATACTTTGGTATCCCCATAAGTATCCAAAAGATCATCTTGTAGCTGAAACGCAATTCCTAGATTCTTTCCAAATTCTCCAATTTCTAAAATATCTTGTTTTTTGGCTTCCCCAATTATAGCACCAATTTGTAAAGCGCCTTTAAGCAGAACCGACGTTTTCAGCTCAATCATTCTAGTATACTCCTCTTGGGTAACATATTTGATTGTTTCAAAATTCATATCGTACTGTTGACCTTCGCAAATGCCAAGGGCAAATTCGTTAAACGTTTCTAAAACAGGGACAATATGATTCTGATCGGTTTTTAAAAGAAGTTTATAGGCTAGAATTGACATGGCATCTCCTGATAGAATGCCAACATTGTTGTTCCATTTCTTATGAACCGTTTCCTTGCCACGACGAATATCGGCATTGTCCATTATATCGTCGTGAATTAGGGTAAAATTATGAAAAACCTCTACCGCCAATGCCGGATAAATTGCCTGTTCAATTTTCTCCTTAAACAAATTGCATGCTGCAAGAGTAAGAACAGGCCTTATCCTTTTTCCACCGGATGACAATATGTATTGAATTGGTTTATATAGATTTTCTGGTTCTTCGGGTATTTCTAAGTTAACTAAAGCTTTTTCTAGAATACTCGAAAGCTCTTCAATGCTATACATTTAAACTTAATTTAAGTTGTCTTTTCTTGATCAAGAATTTGCTTCTCTTCGGAAATCACATCGTTAAAATTCTCGTCCTCTTCTTCATCAAAGCCTGCTGCTATTTCAAGAGCTGGTTCATATTCATCATCAGCATCTGTTTTTCTTTCAAATGCAAGAAGA
>JBPXJX010000039.1:0-2460 GCA_051715525.1 Bacteroidales bacterium | reverse complement strand
TATTACGAAGAGGTTCAATCGGAGATTTTTGAGCATATCCTTTCAATCATGACTGAATTCGGATTAAAGGTATTCCAGCGCCCAACAGGCGATGACATAAAAGGAGCATAATTTTTTATTTTCATCAACCCAAACCTCAATAGTTTTTGCTATTGAGGTTTTTTTTGGTGTTTTATTCGCTTTTTTCTAAGGCAGGATTTTAGTACATTTATTGAAATATTTTTTACAAATGGAGAATAACGAATCATTCATGGATGAAGCCATCCAGCTTGCCATTGACGGTGTATTGGCTGCCAAAGGGGGCCCTTTCGGGGCAATTGTCGTTAAGGATGGTAAAATTATTGGGCGAGGCAACAACTCGGTTACCTCAACAGATGACCCTACGGCACATGCTGAGGTAATGGCAATTAGAGATGCTTGCAAAAACCTTAAATCGTTTCAACTGGATGGCTGCAAACTATATACTTCATGCGAGCCCTGCCCAATGTGCCTTGGCGCAATTTACTGGTCGCGAGTTGATGCGGTCTACTACTCCGCAACTCGGCATATGGCTTCGTACCATGGTTTCGATGATAGTTTTATCTACGATGAGGTAAATTTACCATTCGAGAAGCGTAAAATACCATTCATTCAAGTTGCAGGCGACAAAGGTGTTATTCCTTTTAGAGAGTGGGATAAAAAGGATAATAGGATAGATTACTAGAAAACTGAAATGTAAATAAGTTTACCAATTGAGTAAATCAAAAAAAATTTCGTTAGTTCTCTCTAGCGGCGGTGCTCGAGGATTAGCACATATTGGGGTTATTGATGAGCTGGTTGAAAGGGGTTATAAAATTAATTCTATCGCAGGCAGTTCTATGGGGGCATTAGTTGGTGGACTTTATGCAACCAATAATCTCGATAAATTCAGGGATTGGATTGTAACCCTCGATAAACTTGCCATATTCAATCTAATAGATTTTACATTTAGTTCGCAAGGATTTGTAAAGGGTGAAAAGATTTTTCACAAAATGCAGGAAATGGGCATGATTCCTAATATTAATATTGAAGATTTGCCAATTAGATATACAGCAATAGCCACTGACATTATTAACAACCATGAGGTTGTTTTCGAGTCAGGCGATCTCCAAAAAGCAATTAGAGCATCTATTTCAATCCCAAATGTATTCACTCCCGTAAAAGATAATGATAGCATTCTTGTTGATGGAGGTGTGCTAAACCCAATGCCCCTTGACCGAATACATCGAACAAAAGGGGATATCCTTGTAGCCGTTGATCTAAATTCGCTCGTGCCTTATGCTAAACCTGCAAATTTTAAGAAAGAAAAGTCAAATGCTGTGCATAACGAGAAAACATTGAAGTTAATATCAAAGTGGGATGAGTTTTTTGCTAATCATCATACCGAAAAACCAAAAAAAGCTAAAGCTAAATCTAACCTTAGCTACTTCGATATACTTGCTGCTTCGGTACAACTTATGCAGGCAAGGCTAACTCAACAATCAATAGAAAATATTAAACCAGATGTATTGGTAAATATCTCAAAAAACTCATGTACCGTTTTTGAATTCTACAAAGGTGAAGAGATGATTGCCTACGGACGAGAGGCATGTAAACTCGCATTAAACAAAGCAGGGCTATAAACCTCGTTGCCTTACCACTTCGTATATAATTACACCAGCGGCAACAGAAACATTTAACGAGCCTATTTTCCCATGAATAGGAATTCGAATTAAACCATCGGCAAGTTTAAAGAGATCGGGCGAAACACCCGTATCCTCTGCTCCCATTATCAGTGCAATTGGCCCTTTTAGATCAACATCATATAAAACCTCGGAACCTTTATCTGCAGTTACAAAAGTTCTGAAGCCGCTATTCTTTAGAAAGTTAAGAGTCATCTTTAAACTTCCAACCTTGCAAATTGGAATATGATGCAAAGCCCCTGCAGAAGTTTTAACTGCATCGGAACCCATTTGAGCAGCACCTTTGGCTGGAACGATAATCGCATCGACCCCTGCACATTCGGCGGTGCGAACAATAGCCCCAAAGTTTCGAACATCGGTTACCCTATCGAGGATAAGCAAGAATGGATCTTTTCCGCTCTCAAATATAGTAGGCACTAACGTTTCCAACTCAGCAAACTCAACGGGTGTAACAAATGCCACAACCCCTTGATGATTTCTGTTTCCGAACTTCGAAAAGCGTTCATAGGGTACAAACTGATATGGGATACCCTTCTCGTTAAGCAGTTTCATGAGTTCAGCAGCCAGTTCGCCAACCAAACCTTGCTTAATTAAAAGTTTATCGATCTGTTTACCTGAGTTAATCGCCTCAATTACAGGGCGAATTCCGTATATCGAATCATCAAATTCTTTTGACATGGCTTAATTTTGTTACAGGTTTCTAGTTACGAGTTACCTAATATTCTTACAATTTATTTCTTTTCTCTTTTAACTCCTCTAC
>JBPXJX010000038.1:0-1410 GCA_051715525.1 Bacteroidales bacterium | reverse complement strand
ACGAGGAGGAGCAGAAAACTCACTCGCCAAATTTCTGGGATAACCCATCGGAAGCCGAAAAACAGCTAAAACATGTTGCTTCAATAAAAGCGTGGACTCAATCCTATGCTGATGTAAAGCAAAGCATTGATGACCTTCAAGTGCTATTTGATTTCAACAAGGAGGGTGAAGCAACCGAGCAGGAAGTTGATAAGCAATTCGCCGTAACCCTAGCCAAGGTTGAGGATTTGGAACTAAAGAATATGCTTCGCCGCGAGGAAGATCGACTTGGGGCGATTATGAAAATCAACTCAGGCGCTGGTGGCACCGAGAGCCTCGATTGGGTTGATATGCTTTTACGCATGTATCTTCGCTGGGGCGAGCGGAATGGTTACGAAACCAAGATAATCGATTTACAGAAAGGCGATGAGGCAGGTGTTAAGTCGGTAACCCTTGAGCTTGTTGGCGAAATGGCTTACGGTTATCTAAAGAGCGAAAACGGTGTTCACCGCATGGTTCGCATTTCTCCTTTCGATTCTAACGCTCGTCGTCATACTACTTTTGCATCTGTTTTTGTTTCACCAGCTATCGATGATACAATTGATATTCAGGTTAATCCTGCTGATATTAAGTGGGATACCTATCGTTCGGGTGGAGCAGGGGGGCAGAATGTAAATAAGGTTGAAACAGGGGTAAGGCTTTATCATACACCAACAGGTGTTGTTGTTGAAAATACTGAAACACGCTCACAGATTCAAAATAAAGAGAATGCCATGCGCATTCTTAAAGCTCATCTTTACGAACTTGAACTTCGTAAACGTCAAGAGATACAGGCTGAGATTGAAGGTAAAAAGAAAAAAATTGAGTGGGGCTCACAGATTCGAAATTATGTGTTCCACCCCTATAAACTGGTTAAAGATTTGCGCACCGACCACGAAACATCAGATGTGCAAGGTATAATGGATGGCGATTTGAACGATTTTATCAAATCGTACCTTATGCAATATGGTGGTGAGTAAAAGATTATTTATAATTTAATAAATGAAAAAGACCAGTAAAAACTGGTCTTTTTGTTTTAATGGAGTGAATTTAAAAACGATACCCAACAATAAAGAAAAGTCTATTAACCTTGGTCTTTAATGAAGATATCGAGGAAAATCCATTGGTCATTTCATCTCTAACTTCGAATGATATTTTTTTATATATAACTCCTAGTCCTAGATTAGCTCCATATTCAAATTTTCTTGTTTTATCCAATAATTTACCTTCATAGTTATGTACAACACCTAGTTCTGATATACTATATCTTGTATATGTTGAGTTTTTAATAGCAAACCCCATTGTGGACCCTGCATTAAAAAATACATGAATATTTTTTAAAGGATATTTAAACCTTACCATATTGTTCATTTTTAAGTAACCGAACTCGAA
>JBPXJX010000037.1:0-3232 GCA_051715525.1 Bacteroidales bacterium | reverse complement strand
TCGGAGGATCTTTTGGAATTGATTGGTTGGCTAAACAGAATCAGGATTTGAAAGAAAAACTTGAGATTGAGCGAAAAAAAAGGATTATTGCTCGAAAATTTTCCGCAGGAATTGTTGAGGCTATTACCGGTTTAAAGGGAAATGAAGTATTTTGGTTTATGGAGTACTGTGGGTTTACCGATGATTACATTCTCAAATCGTCGGACTACGAAATTCGACTTAGGATATCTGATAAGTTTAAAGTATATAATCAGGACAAAGAGCTGAAGAGTAAAAATTAGTTTTACATTCACAGTATTGATTTTTTGCGATTGAATTGTACTTTTGTCTATTATGAAACCCTACTTTGATGTCCGACATTTTAACGATACCCTGTTTAGATGATGTTGTAAAAGCTTATTCGATTGTTAGTAAGTATGCAACAAGAACACCTATTCACCAATCTCGAGCCCTAAATGCTATACTTGACGCTTCTGTTTTTTTGAAATGTGAAAACTTTCAGCGAGTTGGGGCATTTAAATTTCGTGGGGCTTCGAATGCAGTTTTTAGCTTAACCGATGAGCAAGCAAAGCATGGTGTTACCACGCATAGTTCAGGTAATCATGCAGCTGCATTGGCTCTAGCTGCTGCAATTCGTGGTATTCCATCTTATATTGTTATGCCTGAGAATGCTCCTGCAATAAAGAAAAAAGCAGTTGCTGGTTATGGTGGAAGTATTACTTTCTGCCCACCTACACAGCATGATCGAGAGGCTACTCAAGCTAAAGTGCAAGCCGAGACAGGAGCAGCTTTTATTCACCCATACGATAATTTTCATGTTATTAGTGGTCAAGGAACTGCTTCGTTAGAGCTAATTGAAGATGTTTCTGATTTGGATATTGTAATTGCTCCCGTTGGTGGAGGAGGGCTGCTCAGCGGAACGTTAACCTACGTAAAAGGAGTAAACCCAAAAATAAAGGTTTATGGCGCAGAGCCAATAAATGCTGATGATGCCTTTCGTTCGGTTCGTGATAATGTGATTTACCCTTCGAATAGCCCTAAAACCATTGCCGATGGGCTTTTAACCTCGCTCTGCGAGCGAACCTACTCAGTCATTTCATCAAAGTGTGATGGTATACTTACAGTTTCAGAAGAATCAATTGTATACGCAATGAGGTTAGTTTGGGAACGAATGAAGTTGGTTATTGAACCATCATCGGCAGTTCCAATTGCGGCAATCATGACTTATCCCGATCTTTTCAAAGGGAGACGAGTAGGCGTTATAATTTCTGGAGGTAACGTTGATTTAGATGCATTGCCATTTAGTAAGAAACATGAATCTTAGTTTATCTTAAATGAACCTAAAACAGGGTAGTGATCGGAGTATTCAACCCTTGGGCTCGAAAAATTAATGGCTTCAATTTCTTTACTATGCAGTATATAATCGATACGGTAGGGGAAAAATCGAACATAGGTATTTGCTAGCCCTTTCCCCGCTTCTTTAAATGTATCATCTAGGTTTTTGGTAAGTTCATTGTATGTGTAAGAAAAGGGCGAGTCGTTAAAGTCGCCACAAACAACTATCGGGTATTTACAATTTTTAATATGCTCGGTTATCATATTAACCTGTTGTGCTCTTTTAATTAATGCTTCGCGAAACTTGAACGAAATATCTTTAATCTCATCAACTGTATTGCTTTGCTCGTGAAAATCTTGTTTGAGGATGAAGTTTAAATTCCTTTCCTTTAACCTTAACGATTGCAGGTGGCAATTGTAAATCCTAATTGTGTCTTCGTTTATTTTAATATCGCTGTAAATACAAGCATTAGAAGTGTTCTTAAAATCTAGTTTCCCTTTATTAACAATAGGAAACCGGCTAAATGTTGCTATACCATAACAAGATTTGTTATTCCTAATAACAATCTCGATATGAGAGTTCATTTTTAGAAGTTTATTTACAGTATCCGACTCGAGTCTTCCGACTCGAAGGTAAAACTCTTGATAGCATGCAATATCAGCATTACGTTTATTCGTGAACTCAAATATCGATTTAAAAGTGGGCTCGTTTTTAGACCATGCGTAAAGTCTAAAAAGGTTAACATTGTAGGACAATGCTTTGAAATCATACTTTTTCCCCTCATCTTTTTTTCCGAATGGAAGTTGAATATAGTTTGTAAGATGATTAACCCCAAAAAGGATTGCAACAATGGGAATAAAAACCAATCTTTTCCATCTAAATAACCAATAAAGTAGAAAGAGTAAATTTATAAAAAGCAAAAATGGGTAGGCCAATCCAATAATGGAGAAAAACCAAAATTTCTCGGGGTTGATATAAACAGAAATATAGGCTAACAGGATTCCTGCTGCAAATAGTATACAGGTTATTACAAGTGTTCTGTGTAGAAACCTGTGCATTGTTTAGTTTATCGATTTATCTTTAAATTTGAAAAGCGTTTCCTTCTCCTCTTTCGATAGGCTATCGTAACCTGTTTTACCAATTTTATCGAGAATAGAATTTAAATCTGCGTGTTGTTCAACTTTCCTTCTATTATACTCTAAGTCATCGCTAGTATTTCTGTAATTAACCTTCATTTTCGATTTTGGCTTTTGCTTAAAATCGGATAGGTTCATTATCCATAACACAGGTCTTGAAAGGTCGTAACCTCTCATATACGCATTAGCGTATATAAATCCAAAAAGCGCTCCTCCAAGATGGGCAATATGTCCACCAGCGTTAGAGACCGGAATGCTAATAATATCTAACAAAACAGTGAATAATGCTAAATACTTTAGCTTTACTTCACCAAGGAATAAAAGGTATATTGAATGGTTTGGTTTTAGCGTTGAAACTGCAATTACTATCGCGAGTACCGAAGCCGATGCTCCAAGTGCAACCGACATTGGCAATACTTCAGCAAATACGCTAAGGGTGTTAAAGGCAAGTATGTAAATTAATCCACCAGCTAAACCGCCAAGTATGTAAACACCAACTAGATTTTTTTGAGAAAAATACCCAAGAAAAATTTGTCCAAACCAGTAAAGCCAAAGCATGTTAAAAAGGATATGAAGAAAATCCTTATGAAAAAACATATAAGTGAATAGTGTCCATGGTTTGCTCAATAATGCCGTTGTGTCGGCTGGTAAAGCAATAAATGGATCGATAATATCGCCAATCGAGGTTAAAAAAAGATAGAAAATTGCTTTAATAAGATTTATCAACACAAAAACAGCAAGATTAATTTAGATAATCTTA
>JBPXJX010000036.1:0-6431 GCA_051715525.1 Bacteroidales bacterium | reverse complement strand
TTCGATACCTCCATTTATTTTCGATAATGGATTATTGGTATCAACCGCCTTATACAAATCGGCAAGAGTTATAACTTTTTGCGATTGGGATAATATTGGCAGCAAACCAAGAAAAAGAAAGATTAATGTTTTCCATTTAAGTATCATAGCTTTTTACTTTTATATACATTTATAATTACATCAGCCACAACCTGTTTGCGTTGTTCAAGAAACATATTGTATTCCGACTCATCGCCCTGAAATAGTAGGCGACCAATCAACGGGCGACCAGCAAATGGGAAAATGCAAAGACTAATCATATTGACAATAAAGTGCCTTGCTTCTTCAAAGCTCATGTTTAACTGCTGACCAAGCATAGTTAAGGCCATTTTGATGTGATCTAAGTTAATACCTGCTCGAGTAAAATAATTTTTCATATTTTCAGGATCTCGATGTATCTCCCTAATTATAAAAGGTGCCAAAAATGGGTTATTGATAAATATTGAGATATAATTATCAACAAAAGCCCTTATTTTATCTTCGAAACTTACCTCTGGCGATGCCATCAGACTAAGCATTTTGGGTAAAAATTTCCCAATTTCTTCCTGAAAAATCATCTCAAATAGTTTATCCTTACTGCGGAAATAGTAATGCAGTAGAGCTTTATTAATTCCAGCCTCATCTGCAATTTCCTGCATTCTAGCACCATCTAATCCTTTTTCGATAAATACTTTACGAGCTGCAATTAATATCTGCTGCTCTGTATCCTTCTGTTGCTCGGTCATAACTTTAAAATATTTAATTAACCATTTGGTTAAACCACGTGGCAAATATATGGGGAGATTTTTTAAATGCAAACTTTTTAACCAATTATTTTAACCATTTGGTTAATAAAATTATATAGTACTATATTTTAATGAGTTAAATAAAAAAAACTCTTACAATACAATGTAAGAGTCTTTTTTTGAATTTCTTTTAGAAATTATAACTCTACTTCGTTAACAGTAGCACCAACACCTGATTTAATACTTTTTTGCTTTGGACTACCAGAATAGGTTAATGTTGCGCCAAGTTTAACAGTTGCATCCAAAAGGCTTACTGCAAATACCTTTGCTGTTCCAGCGCTACCAACCTGAACATAAGTACTATCCGATTTAAGTTCTAAAGCCGATAGAATTCCCTTTGATGATACTTTAGCATCAATAGATCCGGTTTTACCATTTAATCTAATAGTCCCGCCCTGATTTACTTTCACATCAACAGTTTTAAGATTGAGCTCAGCATCAATCACTCCATTCGTATTTGCGGAAATAACAACCTTATCGCCATCTAAAGGGTTTTGCATGCTAAGCCTACCCGATGAGCTAACAGAAATATCTCTCATCTCATTATAGCTAACCCAAACCTCTACGCTAGCATCCTTATGAATACCCCTCGAAAGTTCTATTCTCAATGTTTTGCCTTCAATTGTAGTTAGAACGTCAGCTACTTCAATGTTAGAGGCTATTATCTTAACCTTTTCATCGGTACTTTTGGTCAGAAAAACCTTTACATCCCCAGCTACATCAAGTTTATCAAATGGTTGAAGTTTTCGCTCTTCAGTTGATTGAGCGTATACAGATGCCCCAAATAGTATTACTGCACAAATTCCTAATAGTCGTTTCATATCTTATTATTTAATTATATCTGAATTGATAAACAAAAATGGTGCAAAATAGCTTACAATAATCCTATTAAATGAACTTTTTAGAGACTTTAACGTTCTTAAGAAAATGAAACAAGTTTAGTTATGATTAAGTCACTCTATTATTCAACATTAATAATACTTTTTTCAATTAATGCTATGGCTCAAGAAAATGATTCGCTGAAAAGCAATGAATATTGGAAAGGAAAACTCAGCGAGATGGAATATTACGTTGCTCGTGAAAAAGGGACAGAAAGGCCATTTACAGGAAAATACTGGAACTTTTTCGAAAAAGGAACCTATTCATGCGTATGCTGCGGAACGAATTTATTCGAGTCTGATTCCAAGTTTGCATCTAGCTGTGGGTGGCCAAGTTTTTCGGATTCAAAGTACAAGGAAAACTTAGAATTTCATAATGACTATAGCCATAATATGATAAGGACTGAAGTGCTTTGCAAAAAGTGTGGTGCCCATTTAGGTCATATATTCGACGATGGTCCTAAACCAACAGGAAAGCGGTTTTGCATCAACTCTGTTTCAGTAAAATTTACACCATTAAAGTAGCATTAAATGAATTCTCAAAAAATAAAACTGGCAATGTTCCCTCTACAAACCTTTATTTTACCTGGTGAAGAGATCCCTTTGAGGATATTTGAACCTCGTTATATTGAGCTTATAGATGACTGTGAAAAGACAGGAATGCGTTTTGGTATTCCTTACACAACCAACGAGGAGATATCAACATACGGATGTGAGGTTGAGCTACAAAGCATAGTTGCCAAAAATAGCCTTAACGAAAAAGTTGTACTAATAAAAGGAATTAGAAATTTCCATCTACTTGATTTTTTCGATGAGCTACCAAATAAACTCTATGGTGGAGGTATTATTGAATACGTAAACGATGAGTTTAATACCAATAACCCGGAGCTAATTGTGCTTGTAAAAAGGCTCAAACTCGATGTTAATCCTGTATTAGGTCCAATTGCAAATCATGCTTCGTTCAACCTTTTTGATATTGCAAAATCGCTTTTGCTTAAATCAGAAGATAAGTTTAAACTTTACTCGCTTCGTAATCAACTTAAAATGGAACAATTTCTTATAAATCAGCTAAAGTTTTATGAATTGGTAAAAAATAATGAAGATGCTCTTCAGAAAAATTTTTCTTTAAACTAATTATCAGCCAAATGGTTTATTCTCAACATAAAATACAATAACTGGTTTAAACAAATGGCAACTAAAAACTGGAAAGTAAAATTAGGCATTACACTTGTTGTTTTCTCCTGCTTACTGTTTCTTTCATTACCATTAATACCTTTCCTTGATTTTGAAAATAAAACTAAAATCACAATAACTACAGCATCATTTATAATTGCCGAAATCACTTTTTGGTCTGGAGGAATTTTACTCGGGAAAGAGCTGTTTAGCAAATATAAAGCCTTTTTAAATCCAAAGAATTGGTTTACAAAAAAGGTTGATTAGACTATAGGGGTTTAGGCTGTAGAGAGTTGATAGGAACTTTATACTAGGCGACCTATCAACTTATTAACCTGCAACTAATTAATAGGTCTCGATTGATAAAACAAGTTGATATTAGGCCAATTATCTATCATCTTCAGATTACGACTCATTAGCCGATCGATTTCATATGGAAACTTTGACGCAGTCCAAGGACTTGTATTTGTTAGAAATACATATGAAAAGCCATCATTACGGACTACTGCTAAAGCAGATGTTCCTGGAAATGAGCCTGATCGCCACCATTTGCCATTAGGATAAATGGTTTTCCAGCCTAGCGGCTGATACTCTCCATCGCGCTCTACCATCCTCATAATCGATTGTCTTGTAAGTAAATCAGGAAAGTTATCATTTCCATCAATAGCCAATATTAGTTTAAGCATGCTTACAGATGATATAATCCAACCACCTGCTGCTCCAAGAGTCCTGATATCATTACCACCCCTTGACTTAAGAATACCCTCTTTCGAACCATCAAATGCAATAATTTTTTCGGCTTCAGGTATTTCATAATACCTTACCTCGTTAGAATATCTTAAGCTATCAAAGTTGTATGCTAAATGGGCATCATCAATGTTTAAAGGATAAAAGACACTCTCTCTAATAAACGATTCGTATGGCTTTCCTGATGCTTTCTCAATAACTAGTTGAAGGATTGAAAAGCCTAAATTGGAATATGAGCTGTAAGTACCAGGTTTAAAGTGAAGGTGTTTTGAAAGTGCGAATACAATGATATCTTGAAGGCTAACTGGCAAAGGTTTCTTTAACGATTTTGCAATCATATCGTTAATAAACATATGATCGCCCCAATAGCTAGTCCACCCTGCAGAATGATTTAACAAATTCTTAACTGTAATGTCCTCAACACGTTTATCAATGTAATGTGAATAAATAGTATCATTCAAAAGCCCATTTTTTCCAAAGACCTTAGTATCGAGCGAAAGACGATTATCTTCAACTAGTTTCATTACACCAACTGCAGTTATCAGCTTGGAAACGCTTGCAATGCGATAAAGACTATAAGGCTCAGCTTTTATACTATCCTCCTTTACAGAGTACCCAAATGCTTTAGCATAGATTAACTTGCCATCCTTAGCAATTGCTACAGATGCACTAGCCAAATACCAACTCTTTATGAACTTATTAAATGTCTGATCAAGTTTACTATAAGCCTCTATATCTGACAGTTCGTTAGTTAACTTGTAGCTCTCGGGGTAATCGGAATTGGTTATTTTAAACGCATCTCGCTTACCTCTAATGGAAAGACCCGATGAGAAGTCGATTAAAAAGAAAAGGCAAAAAAACGAAATTACGGCAAAAGCCTTAAAATGCTTGTATTTTATAATAATTCGATGCATATCAATGTTATCAAACGATGGCAAAACTATCAACTTCAAAAAAAATATCCCACTAAAGGGATACTTTTTTGATTAATAAATTATTATCAGAAGATTAATAATATTTATATAATATTAATAATCAGCAATATAAAATAAAATACCTAATTATTAACTTGCAACAAGTTCTCGTAGTCGTTGGCTAAACTTAATGATATCCTCTTCGGTGGTATCCCATGATGTCATCCAGCGTACCTCCGACTTATCATCGTCCCAAACGTAGAAAAAATAATCGTTTTGGAGAACCGCAATTACTTCTTTAGGAATTAAGGCAAAAACGCCATTTGCCTCTACTTCCTGAGTAATCTTAACATGAGGAATATCCTTAACCTTTTGGGCCAAAATCTGCGCCATCTTATTTGAATGCTCAGCAGTATTATACCATTGATTATTAGAAAGATATGCATTAAACTGAGCGGAAACATACCTCATCTTTGAAGCAAGCTGAAGCCCTTGCTTACGGGTATACATGAAATTTTCGGCATATTTCTTATTGAAAAAAACAATGGCTTCGCCGTACATCATACCGTTTTTTGTGCCTCCAAACGAAAGAATATCAACACCTTGGTCTTTTGTAAACTCCCTAAAACCTAATCCTAATGCTACAGCGGCATTTGCTAACCTTGCACCATCCATGTGAAGAAGCATGCCATTTTCATGTGCATAATCTGCTAAAACTTTAATCTCCTTTGGCCGATAAAGTGTTCCCAACTCGGTTGTTTGTGATATGGAAATAACCTTTGGCTGTGCATGATGCTGAAAACCAAATCCATGCATATGCTTTTTTATTAAATCAACGGTTAGCTTTCCATCAGGGGTAGCAACTGTTAGCAATTTACACCCTGTAAAACGCTCTGGTGCACCACATTCGTCAACCTGAATATGAGCCGTTTCGGAACATATTATTGCATTATGTGATTCAGTGATGGCTTTTAAGCCAAGCACATTGGCTGCGGAGCCAATGAATACAAAGAACACCTCGATATCATTACCAAATATTTCTCTAAACTTCGATTTGGCTTCTTCGGTGTAAGGATCATCACCATATGCAATGGTATGACCATGATTTGCATCCACTATAGCCTTAATCATAGCCGGATGAACTCCTGAATTATTGTCGCTTGCAAAGCCTCGTTTATTAGTAAAATCCATATGATTGCTGTTAAATTGAATTAATGCTGTAAATTTACTTGAAAAAAATTACCTTTTCCTATGGATTTACTTGAAGTTAAGATAAAGCTTTATCAAAAATGTGTTGAGAAACAGAAGGAAATTCTTGAATACTCAAAATCTGCAATGGATGAAGCGCAAACTGGTGCTAATGAATACGGTGCACCAAGGGATAGGTATGACTCATTTAGAGCACAGCTATTACGAAAGCGTGATCTATTTGCTGAACAGTATAATAAGGCTATAAAGGAGTTGGATTTTCTTTTGAGCCTTAACCCTGAAAATATAAATAAAACAATTTTTATTAATAGCCTGATAATCACAAATAAACAGAAATACTATATAACCATTAGTTTAGGTAAAATTGATTTGCCTGAAGGAGAGTTTTATGTTATATCACCGCTTGCTCCTATATATCAAGCCCTAAAAGAAAAAGTTACGGGCGATACCGTAACTTTTAATGGGCAGAAAATAACCATTATAGAAGTAGCCTAAACTCTATTTATACTTTTTAAGCATCTGATAATCTAGATAGTATAATAGTTTAAATGATATGCTATTGGCTTGAGGCGTATCCCATACATTGTGTAAGTTATTAATATAGTTTCGCTCAAACTCCCTGTCCTCTAATGCAATTGAGTTTTTCCAAACAATAGACAACACGCTACCTGGAGCGAAATTCCATA
>JBPXJX010000035.1:0-5755 GCA_051715525.1 Bacteroidales bacterium | reverse complement strand
GTAGAGTCGTCGTCAACAACAAGAATTTTTACCATGTAATTTGGATGTTGAAACAATAGGTGCTAAGGTATGCAGTTTTTCTTAATAAAAAGTTGTTCGCTGAAAGTTGACCGTTGACAGTGAAAAACTTTTTCAGACACTTTCAGGTTATATGAACGATGAAAGGTTCTAATAACTGTGACCTGTCAACTCTAACCTACTTATCTCGCCAATCCCCATTTTCCTTAATTAACTTGATAAGTTCCTCAACGGCAATGCTTTCTGGCAAACTCTTCTTTTTAACTTCTGTACCTTTATATAATGATACATTCCCGTTTCCCATTCCAACATACCCGTAATCGGCATCGGCCATTTCGCCGGGGCCATTAACAATACAGCCCATTACCCCAATTTTTAATCCCTTTAGATGTCCTGTTGCCTCTTTAATCTTAGCAACCGTTTCTTGTAAGTTGAAAAGTGTGCGTCCGCAGCCAGGACACGAAATGAACTCGGTTTTGGTTGTTCGGGTCCTTGCTGCCTGTAAAATTGAGAATGAAGTTGTGCAAACAATCTTTTGCGGGATGTTTTTTGCAACAAGCATTATTCCATCGCCAAGTCCATCAATCATTAGCGCACCTATATCGGCAGAAGATTTAAGCTGAAACGCCTCTATATCTGAATCGCTATATTCTCTCTCAACAATAACAGGGTTTTCAATGCCTGCGCTCATCATTTTTATAATAGCAGCTCGTTGATCGGCGTAGCCGTTTGAATTGGAAGTTGACAGAACTATAATAAGATTAGGATTTGCCTTTAACCATTCAATTTTATCATTGTTTAAAATATTATGATCTACAAAAATGTAATCTGAATTTGAAACAATGGGAAGTTGTTCATAATATTCTACTGAAGTGAAATCAACTTTGCCAAAATAGAACTTATCGGCAGACTGCTCACTCCTACTCCACTTCTTGGCTAAAGCATCGAAACTCCAACCCCAAGGGTGCAAATCATTATTGTCAATCTTTTCAAATCCTGATAAATTGGCAATTACAGCAGGTGGTTGAGTTCCACCAATTCCATCTATCAGTTTAGACTTTCGTCGATAATAGGAAAATGGATTATAAGGCAATTCGTTGATTTCAGCAATTGCTGGGTTTGTAATACGATTAGCAAAGTAACCAGCTAATTTTAGAGCAACAGGTATTTCAAATTCAGGTTCTTCGGTAAGCGATACTCGAATTGTATCGCCAATGCCATCGGCCAAGAGCGTTCCTATGCCTACGGCAGATTTAATCCGACCATCTTCGCCCTCGCCTGCTTCGGTAACCCCAAGGTGAAGCGGGTAAACCATATTCTCGTTAAGCATCCTATTTACAAGCAAACGGGTTGATTGCACCATTACCCTTGTATTGCTTGATTTCATTGAAATGATTACATTTTTAAATATTTGCCTGTGGCAAATACGGATAAACTCCATTGCCGATTCAACCATCCCTTCGGGAGTATCGCCATAGCGGCTCATAATTCTATCGGAAAGGGAACCGTGGTTAACCCCAATTCTAATTGCAACGCCTCTTTTTTCGCAAAGTTCTATAAGAGGTACAAACCTCTCCTCTACCCTTTTCAGCTCTGCCGTATAATCATGGTCTGAATAATCGATCTTTTGAAATTTTGCTCGCGGATCGGCAAAATTACCCGGATTAATTCTTACTTTCTCGACAAACTTTGCAGCCTCAAAGGCAACCTCGGGGTTAAAATGGATATCGGCAACAAGGGGAATTGTTATCCCTCGTTTTAAAAGCTCCTGCTTAATATCTTCTAGATTTTTTGCCTCTTTAATGCTTGGTGCAGTAATACGAAATAGCTCAGCCCCTGCCTCAACGGACCGAATGCATTGATTTACGGTTGATAAAGTGTCGTTGGTACTTGTGGTAGCCATGGTTTGAACTCGTATGGGGTTTTCGCTACCAATCATTACTCCTCCAACAGAAACAGTGGGGGTTTTAAGCCTTTCGAATTGGGTTAAGCTTTCGCAATATCTATATTTAGGCATAAACTATTTTTTTACAAAGTAAAAGAAATTGATTAAAAGCTTCCATTTTAATTATTCCATTTTTCAAATATCCATTGATTATTACCCGTCTTAATTACAAAAAACATTGATATATGTATTCTATCTTACTTTTTACATGATGAAAAAGTAAGCAAAAAATCTAGGCAAAACGATGCTTCTTGCCGCTCTACTGTAAGGCAATATACTATTCAATTATTGCTAAGCCTTACAGCATTCACGCCCTGTCTGGCTCGCCGTTTTGCCATTCCTCCCGCAACAAAAAAACAATCTAAAAGGATTAAGGTTAAAATGTTCAATGTTTAAAAATTTTATTTATCCCTATTTCGCAACTCAAACAAAGAATAATACAATTGAATTTACGTTTAACTGATTATCCTTGTTAACTTCGTACAAACTTGTTACATTTGCTAGGAAGCACTTCAAATTTAAACTCATCTGGCATGAAACACATAATTGTTCCAATCGATTTCTCGAAAGAATCTCTAAACGGCTTACGTTTAGCAATTATTTTTGCAAACCACCTCAATTGCAATATTCAGATGGTTTATGTTCAAAGACCAGTTTCAGAAATGGGTCGTATTGGGCTTGAGGAGGAGCATAAAGCGGCATTACAAAATTTCGAAAAGCTTGTTGAAGAGTATAAAACTAAGCTAAACAAGGGTCTTGAGTTAACCTTTATAGTTAAGAAAGGGAAAATATACCGCGAGGTGGTAAACCAAGCCGAGGCTTTTGAAGATACTGCAATTATTTGCTCAACCCATGGTGCGTCGGGTTTTGAAGAGTTTTTTATTGGGAGCAATGCTTTTAAAATTGTTTCGGCAACAGAACAACCCGTAATAACCATTCGCCATGGCTCAGTACCCCACGAGGTTAAGAAAATTGTAATGCCGATTGATATAACATCGGATACTCGCCAAAAAGTGCCACTCACCGCCGAAATAGCAAAAGCGTTTGGTGCCGAAGTACATATTGTAGCCGTTTCATCATTACAAACCGACGATATTATTACCAAACTTAACGCCTACTCAAAGCAGATTGGCGAATACTTTGAAGGGTTAAAAATCCCTTTCAAAACCGCAAGCTTGGTTGGCGATAACCTTACCGATATTACCATTGAGTACGCCCTCGATATAAATGCAGATATGATTAGTATTATGACTGAGCAATCGAAAGCAATTAGCAACTTTGTTTTGGGTAGCTATGCTCAGCAAATGCTCAGCAAATCACCTATGCCTGTACTAAGCGTTACCCCACAGGAGATATTTATTTTGGGAAGCTTTGCAACGCAAGGATATGCCTAAAAACTAGAATATTATGCTAAAGGGGGTTATTCCCCTTTTTTTATTTCCTCTAAATTACATAAAGATAATATTTCCCTGTGCGCCTCCTCTTTGTTTACTCAACCACTAAAACAATAACTCAAAGCAAACCGCTTCGTGGACAGGAAGATATTTATCTTGGGTTATCGTATATATCATCGGCGTTAAAACAGAATGGACATCAGACTGGTCTTGTGGTATTGGATAGACGGTATGGGAAAAAAAACTTTACAACGATTGAAAGCAAGATAAAGGCTTTTAACCCCGAAATAATCTGCTTTACCTCTGTTTTTAGCGAATTTGAGTTTATCTGCTCCATTGCAAAATTTATAAAAATTAATCACCCAAATATCCTTACTGTAATTGGTGGTGTTCATGTATCCTTAAATCCTAAGGATGATTATTTAAATCTTTTTGATGCTATCTGTATCGGCGAAGGCGAACTACCAATGGTTGAACTTGCCAATGACCTGCAAAAGCAGACCCCATATACTCATATTCAAAATTTATGGTTTAAGCAAAATGATGCTATAATTAAGAATCCAACTCGCCCATTTATCGAAGATATAAGCGCTTTAGCTTATCCCGATAGGGATATCTGGCAAGAGTGGATTCTAAAACCTAATTCTCGAATTACCGTTCTGCTTGGTCGCGGCTGCCCATTCAACTGCACTTACTGCTGCAATCATAAAATCCGAAAGGTGAGCGGTGGCAAATATGTTCGCTTAAGAGATATTGATGATATTGTTGGGGAGCTAAGTCAACTATCCAAAAGTTTTCCTTTAGTTGATGATTTTTTTCTTGAAGTTGAGACCTGTGGTGTTGATACATCTTGGCTTGTAGAACTTTGTGATGCGATTTATCAACTTAATTCCCAGTTTAATACACCTAAGCGATTTAGCACTAACCTTAGGGTATTCCCAAATATTAAGGAGGAAGTAATTTTTCAATCGCTTAAAAAGGCAAATTTTACTGCTGTGTCAATAGGTCTTGAATCGGGGAATGAGCGTGTTCGAAAGGAGGTGCTTAACCGCGAATACTCTAACGATGATATCCGAAGGGTGGTTAATTGCGCGCGCAAATACGATATTAAAATAGGTATCTATAATCTTGTTGGTATTCCAGGTGAAAGTTATACCGAATTCCTTGATACGTTTGCCATGAATCAGGAGTTGCAACCCGATTGGCATGCAACATCAATATTTTTCCCATACGAGGGCACAGCCCTTTACGATAAAGCAAAAGAGATGGGTGTTTTACCCGAGCATCTCGATTTTAATTTTGAACGCCAAAGAGCAGTGCTTGATCTCCCAAACTTTTCGAAAAAGCAAATACAACGGGAGTTTGACTCATTCCACTTTAATGTTTACCGGAGAGCAAAAAATAGAAGTATTATCAAATTATCAATTTACTTTATTCAAAAATACTTAGGTCACAACTTTATGGCACAGGCAAGAATTAAATTAATACGATTACTGGCTCTATTTAAATAACCTTTCATTCTACCAATTCCGATACCCTGAATGACTTTAACTTGTTTTGTTTACAAAGCCTAAATGCTTGCTCTAAATATTCTTTAGAAATGGCATATCCTGAACCAGTATCAACAATTTTGTGTGCATGCAAAACAAGAATTTCGTTCCTTAAATTCGCTCTCTTTATTGCTGTTTCAAGATTAGAGAGAGATATTTTATACTCGTAATCAATCCCCATGGCATCAATTACTCTGTTTTTATTTATCTGTGTAAACGTTCTATCAATTTTATCGATTTCACAGTCTTCGATATTATATGTTGCTTTTCTTAAAACCTTGAAGTATTTGAGCAATGCCTTGTCAGATTCTTCGGTATTTTTACCAAATGGATAAGCGTAGGTTTTAACAGAAAAACCAAACTCTTTCATCTTTTCAATTGCAGGAAACACTTCTTGGTTCATATACTCCGCAATTGTATGATTTTTTAAAAACTCTGGAGCATCTATGTGATTAAGGCTATGACATGCTATTTCGTGCCCATCGGTTTTTAGCTCATTGAGCATTACCACTTCTTCTTGGGTTAATTTTTCAGGATGACCAATAAAAAATGTTGCATGAATATTATACTTTTTAAAAAGTTCACGAGCGTTATACCATTCTGTTACATACCTATCATCAAAAGTGAAAGCAATTCCTTTTTGCTCTCTAACCCTATTACAACCAACAACAATTTCTATTGCTAGTAGTATGAAAATTAATTTTTTCATTTTTGCTTTTTAAAAGATATCTTGACCTTTAAGTCATCTACATATATGTTTTTCCCTTTCTTGTTGGGGTTATATACGTATATTTTAAGAAGTCCTCTACTATGTTTATCCTTTTGTAAAGTACTACGCATAAACACAT